>JAUIJQ010000289.1 GCA_030431165.1 Rhodothermia bacterium
GCGGCAACATTTTGACGTGCCTGCACCCCTCTTCGCCCGCCCTTCTACTGCCCTTCTAATACCCTTCACCAAGACCACAATTCCTAACGCACGCATAACACACGAGCCGCAACCTCGGCAGCCGGGAGCGTACCATCCGCCGTAACTATTCACCACAACATTCGTGTTGCGACACGAACTCCCGTAGCCATGCCGAGCCAATTCGGATCCGCAACTGAACGCCGCCTCGACGTCTCACGCCGTCGTCGTGATCAAGAACTGCGCGCTGAGCGCAAAGCACGCCGCGACGCCGGTCTCCCCGATGCACGCGCTTCACTCCGCTCACGCCAACCGCATAAAGCCAACGGACGCGACCACAAGGCCTTCTATAAGATCGCCGTTCAGTCCGGGTTTGTACTCTCATTACTTATCGTCACGGGCGTCGCCAACATGCCCCTGTACGAACAGTCTGATTCGTTTGAGGTGATCCTCTCTGATCAGGAACTGATCGTCATGGAAGACATCGTCCAGACGCAACAGAACCAGCCGCCGCCACCGCCCCCCAAACCGGCCGTCCCGGTCGAGGTACCCGACGAGGTCATCATCGAGAACGACGAGCTCGATCTCGACGCGTCACTGGATCTCGACGAGTATCTGACGGACCTGGCCCCGCCACCGGCGGAGCCTGAAGAGGAAGAAGAGGTCGAAGATGAGATCTTCGTCGTCGTCCAGGATCCTCCCGTCATGATTGGCGGAATGGCCGCACTGGCAAAAGAACTGGAGTATCCAGACTTCGCGAGAAAGGCCGGCATTGAAGGCCGCGTCACCGTTGAATACGTCGTCAACGAGGAGGGAGGCGTCGAAGAGCCGAAGGTTCTCAGGGGCCTGGGCGGTGGACTCGACGAAGAGGCGCTGCGTGTAATCCGGTTGATGAAGTTCGAACCTGGCAGACAGCGTGGCCGACCGGTAAAAGTACGCGTCGCAACAGCAGTGAACTTCCGGCTGGTCAGCTAAGGTCTGTCATCATTAAGCCTGCAGACTCCGCTTCAAGTAAACGACCAACCCGATTACCACCAGCAACGCGAGGATCCCGGCGACCGCAAGGATCTGCGCAAGTCGGTACATTGCGTGGTCCACGACAGCCCGCGACTCGAGCTTGCCCTCGTCGAATAACTGCAGCAGGGTCTCGATTGCTGCCTCGCGCTCCGCGGCGATCGACTCCATGGCGGCGACGCGCTCAGCAGCAAGCGCGTCGAGCACGATTGCCCGTTCACCCGCGATCGACGAAAACGAGGCAAGCCGCTGTCGCTCAATCTCGGCCAACAAGATGCGTCGCTCCGCACGAAGGGCCTCCAGCAACGCTGTTCGCTCGCGCTCAGCGATGGCGCCAATATCGTCGGATGCTGATTCTGCCAGCGCCATCGTACGCCGCAACGCCGAAAACGTGGAATCAATGTCCAGTGAGTCCATGAGCGTACCGCCGCCGAGGTCAATCGCCCAGCGCACCTGCTTGAGCAGGTACTCGTTATAAAACGCCAACCGGTACGCCATTTCACGCGTTGTGGAGTTCATGTCCTCCACCAACGCAAACGCTCCGCGCTGATCACCGAGCAGATCGGCCCCTGACCCAATTACAGAATCGCGAAGCAGGAGATCGTCGCGGATAGGGTGGCCATCAGCCCAACGTCTGATCTCTGCTTCGTGGACCTCGATGTCACCCGAAATCGAAATGCGTAGCGCCAGCGCCCGCGCATCGTCGAGGAGTTGCTTCGCCGTAGCGATTGCCGCCGGCTGGGAAGCGCCAAACCACGAAGCGCCGTCGCCCGACTCGAAGAAGCGCTCCATCTGCATCGTAAACGCCCAGATGTCCACAAACGACATCAGTGGGTCAATCTGCAGCACCGCCTCCTGCGCGGCAGGTATTGCACGCGCCTTCCATCGGATTGCGGATCGGCGCACGTCAGGATCATCGGTTTCAGCCGCGATGCGATCTGCCTGCTGCTCAACCGTCGCCGCAACATGTCGCCCGAACTCCACTACGCGTACCCGCAGCTCGCGCGACGACATCTCGATGTCTCCAACGTTGACCATGAACGGCGTCTGGCGCTGCACAAGGTCCGGATTGCAGCCGGTTGCCAATAGTGCGACAACCAGAAAAGCGGAGGCCTGCAAGAAGCCCCGCCCGAGCTGCCGAAAGTTGCACAGCAGGATGCGCGGTGCCGACTTGGAGCACGACAACGTTTCAGTCCTGGCGCTCATCGTGCCACCGGGGTACTGGTGACCGTCACTCGCTGAATCGTCCAATTCGTGGGCACGGGCTGCTTTGCCCCGCGTGTCCCGGATCCAAGCGCGTGGAATAGTCTGCTCAGGTCAGTCTGCTCACCGACCGCAGGCCCTCTGGTCCTGACGCCTTCAAAATTAAACACACCGGGCTGCGGGATCGGCTGCGCCGTCGAGATTAGAAAAAACGAATCAATCCCGACCGGCTCGGCGACTTCGAACAGCGGACCACCCTGCGAAGGGATCCGAACTTCGGTTGGGAGATCGGAAAACAGGACGATGTCATTCTCAACATTTCCGTACTCGACCGCCGGATACAAGAGGTAGCCGTTGCCGCTCCTGTCCATGATGAAGATGTACAGGTAGTGCTTCTCCACCCTGTTGGTCAACGCCTCAACGCGGGCTTTCTCCAACTCGGCATACGTCGTTTCCAGTACAACCCGGTACTGCTCGCCAACACGAAGGGTGTCACCCGCGAAACGCCGCGAACCGTCTTCGATATTCTCGAAACCACCAAACGTGTACGGGAAACTGCCGTTGTCGGGCGGACTCTCAAGATGGAGCCATCCCCAGATGACATTCAGCTTGTTAACGTCCCGCGCTATGATCGCGGCCGCAAATAGACGCTGCGGCGTCGCCGCCAACCAGTCCGAGCGCTCGGGAGCGGGGCTGCCTGAGCCACCCGTCGTCGCCTCACGAAGAACCCAGGCATATTCAACACCGCCGTCGCACCCGACGCCGTCACGTGATGCGGCCGCGGCGTCACCGCAACGACCAACAAGCAGATAGTCGGCGGCTGCGGGGTCGTCGACAAACTGGACGCTGCCATCAGCGGCTTGCGCCCGGTTGGCCAGACGCTCATGAAAGACATCAAACGGTGGAAGTGAGACCAGAACGCTCGACAGCACTGACGTACTGGACAGGGCAGTCGTGGTGGCAGTCGCATCACTGGTCGCAGTGGCAGCCGCATCGATAGTCGCAACTACAGCCTCCGCGACAGATGCAGCGTCAGCATCAGCTCCGAGAACGACCTGGGCAGACTCAGGCCCCGAAACAACCCACCCCTCGTCGGACCAATAGACAACAACCGCGGGCGCTTCTTCGGTGGGGTCGTCGACTACCACAACGCCGGCTTTGTTGAGCGCCGCGGCAACATCCGCTGACCATGCTACGAGGGTCTCAAAATCCTCGCCCGCCGGCGGCAGAAACAGACGGAGCGGCGTTCCGGCCGCCGAAACCCACTGCTCGATTTCAAATGCGTCACCAACTGTGGGCAGATCCTCTCCCTCCAGAAGCGTCGCGACAGAACGCGACATGCCCGCTGCCTCAATTACTTCAAGGCGGGCCACGACAACAGAATCCGCAGCGTACTGCACGAGCGTTGCCCCGGGGCGTAGCCCCGTTGCGATGCCACCTTGCAGGACTACGGTGCCATCCGACTCAACCTCCAGGACGGATACCGTGACGCCTGATGTGCCGGCGTCGTCAAGCGACAAAAACGACTGACGTTGTCGCTCCCGTTTTCCGGCAATGACGGGTTCCTGCGTCGCACCCGATGACCGCAGTATGGCACGCGCACGCTGGAAAAGCTGATCCGCTGATTGGCTCGGGTCGTACGACTCAAGGGCCTTGGCAAGTGCCCAACTGAAGGCGCCACGCGGATTGCCGAACTCGTCGACCAGTTCCCGGGCCACCTCTTCGTCCTGCGATGCGGAAATAATCAGCGCCCCCTGCTCGGCCGGTTTTGGCGGATCGCTCGGGTCGTTTACCGTCAATGGCGACGGCTCGATGTACCGCGTTCGACCCGATGGCAGTCCCCGGGTGATAGATCCCGAATGACACGAATCAAAAATGAGTGTCACATTGGCCCCGCGTGCGATAAGGGCGTTAAAGGCGTCACGCAATTCTTTGTCGCGGATGTCCTGAGCGCCCGCCCATGAATCTGCGGGCACAATCGTCTCATCAAGCTTGTCTTGCTCCAGGGATCCGGTATTGCGCACCTGCGAGCCGTGACCCGCGTAGTAGAAGACCACGATATCACCCGCCTGCGACGCTTCTACAAGCGCGGTGATGCCTCCCAGAATGGCGTCCCGCGTGGCGTCACGATTCTGCAAGACGCGGATGTCCTCAAACGAAAATCTCTCGGTCAGGATTGCACGAAACGCGTCAACGTCGTTCGCCGCCCCCTCCAGATCTTTCCACTTTCTACTGACGGCTGAAGTCGCGCCATCCGGAGGCGCATAGGTATTGATTCCAATCAGGAGCGCTCGACGTGACTGCGCCTGCACGTTCGTCGAAAACGAGATCGCGCAGACACCGACAAGTAGAACCGCGAGCCCACCAACTGCAATGCCGTGCAGAACAGCAAGCCGTCGACCAACCGACCACCCAACGGTGCTTCGGTTGAAAGGAAAATCCGACATCATAAAAGAGCGTCTCATCAGCTACTTCACCCTGAAATGGACCCCGCGATCGTCTTCAACCTGAACAACCGACTGGCGCCTTGAAGCCGGAAGACGGTCGCGAAGCAGGTAGAAGATGTCCGACATGATTGACGTTGCCTCTGCGAAGTATGAGTGCCCAAGGAAACTCGTGGTCACTTCCGTCGCGTCCACCGTATCCAGGCCGTCGTAAACGACCAGCGAAGCACCCGCGTCGCCGGCACGAGGAAACGAATGCAATTCCTTCGACGCCAGCAGGGCGCGATCTTTCGCGGATGCGTACAAGGTCACGTGGCTCGCCTCGACAATCTTCGGCAGAATGTCCCGCCTGAAGATTGCCGCATCGATATCGGGCGCAGTCAGGATTATCTCCTTGTATTTGTTGATGACCTCGTCCTCTCCGTCGTCTATCAACTCGACGAGCGCTTCGGTCACGCCGCGGTTGCCCATACTGTGGG
>JAUIJQ010000290.1 GCA_030431165.1 Rhodothermia bacterium
TGAAGTTGGTATCGGTGAACAGATCGTGTCCGACCGCGATCGGGCTGACCTGACGCCCGATCAAATGATGAGCGGTTTCTTCGGTGCGTGGCGATCATCGGGCATGCGCGACATGATGGCGTACGTCAGGGAGTCCGACATGGACTTTGCCGGATACGACGTGCAACGCACAGGTGAGTCGTTTGCGACGTTGTTGAGTGCAGCTGGTTACAACGACGATCTGGAGTCCCGCTTTCGCAAGTTGCAGGCTGACCTGCGGGCCCGCGGCACTGACGCTGAACCGCTACGTGAGCCGGCAATGATTCTTGCGAACGAGTACCGTCAACTTGCTGAAGTAGCGTTGCACTTGCATCCGTACATCAGTCGCGTTGCGATCAACCGCGCAGCGTTTCTCGAGTACATGCTGCAATGGAAGATTGACGGGGATTGGAACCGGCGCTGGGCTGCCCGAGACTCGATGATGGCCGCAAACGTTGCCTGGCTGGCTGAAGAACGCTATGCCGGACGCAAGTTGATCGTTGTGGGGCACAACTTCCACGTCGCACGTGACAATGAGAACGAAGCGGTCATGGGTGAATACCTGGAGCCTGACTATGGCGACGGTATGTACGTTCTCGGCTTCTTTTCCGGCGCGGGTTCTTACGCAAACAACGCCGGCGAAACGGAGATGATGGAAGCACCTGATTCGACGCGACTCGACCTGAAGCACGTCATAGCTCGAGCAGTGAACAGCGGTGGTGACGAAACGCCGGTCGGTGTCGGTGCGGCTACTGGTGCTAACGCGCCTGCCGCCTCCGTCGCGCAGCCTGTGTTCTTCCTCGACATGCAGACTGTTCATGCGACCACGCGAGGCGCGGAGTGGCTGTTCGGCGACATCATCGTCAACGACACGTTCATCGATCTGTCGAGCACCAATCAACTCAAGCTTGGCAATCACTTCGACGGGATTGCTCTGCTGCCGGCGGTGACACCGGCCACGCACTAGCTGTGCTTCACTGGTTGTCGCCGCCCATTTCTTGTGCGATGCGGCGCGCCAGTCGTTCACGGCCGGCGGCGGCGTACGCGGCGCAGGCACCAGCTTCAACAAATCCGTCGCGGTCGCTGTCGCGTGCGGCGTGCCGCTCCCAGAGGCCCGATGCCTCCGGGTGTGTTGATACGAGGATGTCACATCGAAGCGCCTCGAGTGTCGCGAGTCCGCTTTCGAAATCGCGGATCCCGTTCGGATACGAAGAAGAGTCGATGTACTTGAACCCGTCAGCCGATACCGGTGTCTGACTGTCGGCGTAGACGATCTCGACACATCCGACGTTGTCACAGGATTCCCACGACCAACTTGTACCACCGGGTGTGTGTCCGGCCGTTGCGTGTGACGCAAGCGCGAGCGAACCAACGCGAAGTGTGTCGCCCGCCGTAAACCGCTCAACGTCGGCAACTGCCGGGAAGTCCAGGTGTTCTGGATACTGCGGATCAGCCTCGTCAGTGTTGCCACGCTCAAGCGCCTCGGCACTCCACGACGTCGCAGCCACGCGGGCACCTGTTGCAGCAGCGACGGCAGCAATGCCGCCGGCGTGATCGAAGTGTGCGTGGGAGTTCAGGATCAGTGCCACGTCGGCCGGCTCAAAGCCGAGCGCCCTGATGTTGTCCAGAATCAACGGCGCAGAATTCGGGAGGGCGGCATCGATCAGGATGTGTCCGTCATCCGACGTAACCAGGATCGCTGACAACCCACGCGTGCCCACGTAGTAAGTAGAGCCGTGGAGCAGGAACGGCTCCTGCGGCACGTTCCACTGGGTGCAGTAGGTGCAGACCGAATCAGCGTACGCTGCGATGAGTGACACATCCAGCGCGGTCGCCGGCGCGGTCGCCGGTGAATGCACCGCATCAGTTTCTTGCTGCGTTCCGTCTGTGCATCCAACCGCGAAAAAGAGTGCCGCGGCGATCACAAGGGTGGCGGGCATCACGGGCACTGCCGGCATCTCGGGCATCCGGCGGGGGATTCTCAGCATCACGCTTCTTTCCTGGCGACCATCTGGACTACCGACGACACGCCGTTATGGTACTTTCCTTCGTGGATTTCTCGTTCCCGTTCTACAAGCGTGTCAAACGTCAGCCCCGCCAACTCTCGCCTGAGGTCCTCGGCGCTCATACACATCGTCGGATCGGGCGGTCCACCCGTACCGCGGCCTACCTGGGATGGTGTATATGCTTCAAGCACCATGACCCCGCCGGGAGCAAGCGCCTCGACACAGCGCGCGTGCACGGTTTGTCGAGCCTCAGGCGGAATATGCGCCCAGACCGACACGATGCCGGCGTAGCGACCGGGTTCGTAATCAAAAGCGGTGAGGTCAGCGACAACGGTATCAATCGACACACCGCGCGACGCCGCAAGGTCCTGAGCCTTTTCGAGCCCGACAGAAGACTGGTCGACGGCAACCACGTCGTAACCACGCTCCGCAAGAAAGACCGCGTTGCGTCCCTCACCTTCGGCCAGGCACAGGACGGCACCGGACGGGATTTGATCAACAACCTCGGCTACGAAGTCATTTGGCTCGGCGCCATAGGCATAGCCCTCTTCGCCGTAACGCTCATTCCACATATCTGGACTCTGGATAGCTCTGGTTGGCTCTGGATAGCTCTGGTTGGCTATGAATAGCTCCGGTTAGCCGGTGGCAGGCTGGTTGCTGCGTGCCGTGCTTGTTCCGACCCACGGAATGCCGACGACGTACACGTATGCCGTGTCGCCGTCGAAGCGCACGCGCACGGCATCGGGTGAATCTACGCCGACAAAGTCGAATGCCGATGTTCGTCGTATCGTAGTTGATACATACTGTGGCTCATGCGATTCTTCCGGTGTCATGCGGAGCGAGAGGACATCACCCTGTGCCTCAAATCGGAATGCCAGCCCATCCGTGACATAAGAGCCCTCAAACGTGTCGATGTCGACGCCACCATGGTCGATCTGCCCAAGGGAATTGTCACGGATGTCAGGCCCGGCAGAGTCTGACGCGCCCGATAAGTCAAATAGCGCCGTGGCGATCGCCATCTCAATAGCATCCGGGTCGAAGAGTCCGTCGGAGTTGCCTGCCACCGCGATGGTCATGCGATAGTCGGGGTAATGTCCGACCGATGAGGTGAAGCCGCTCATGTGGCCCGTGTGCGAGTAGCGTGTCAGCCCACGGTATGGCCGGAGCGCAACACCAAGTCCGTACTCAGTTGGCCCGTTGGCGAGTTCAAAAGGGGTGACCATCGCTTCGACGGCATCAGCATTAATGACGCCGCCTGAAAAGAGCGTGTCGAACCAGTGCGCCAGGTCAGGAATTGTCCCGCGGAACCAGCACTCCTTGTCGGTTGGGATGGGTCCCTCTTCCGAGGGTGTGTATCCCTGCGCGAGATGCGGCGGGTCAGGCGCGGCTTCGTCACACATTGCAAGTGTCGTACGGAAGTGTCGCCCGAGATAGTCGTCGAAGCTGAGGCCGGTAGCCGAGATCAGGACTTCGTCCATCCGGTCGAAGTTCGTATTGCGATACGCCCAGCGCGACCCGGGCACAAAGTCGAGTGTCTCGATCAGCGATCCGTCGTAAACCTCGGGAAGGCCGGATACCTGGTGCAGCATGTGCCGAATCAACACGACATCACCGGGGATCCGGATTGACGACGCATATTGCCCGACCGGGTCGTCGATCGAGAGAAGCCCCGCTTCATCCGCATGAAGAACGGCCGCTGCCGTAACGGGCTTCTTGATGGATCCGAGTTCGTAGACCGTTTCGCGCGTAACGGGGCGCTCATCGACTATCGCAAAACCGTACGAGCCGCTGAACACCGACTCGCCGTCACGGACAATCTCGATGGACAGTCCGGGGACGCCGCGGCGAGCCTGGAAGGACGCGGCAATGCTGTCTAACCGGGACGCTTCGGCGGGCCCAACTGACACAGACCGCCCGCGCGGGTCAGATTGCCTACCGTCGGTCGAACACGACGACGCGAGGCCCGCGAAACAGCACGCGACAACCAGTGTGAACCAGGGCTTCAGCGATAATCCCCCGATGACTATCCGACGAGTTCGCGGTACAGGTTTGCCAGCAGAACCTTGACGCGGGCGCTGTTGTCGGCGTGACCGCTGGCGAGTTCCTGAAGCGCCTGCGCGTCGAGTGCGTCAGCGAGTTCAAGAAGCCGTCCCTGCGATGTGTCGTCGCCGCCCTCAGCCTGCTGCATGACAGTGCGGAAAACAGTCGCTTCCTGCGTGGTGAGCGCTTCAGCGCGCTCAAGCTGATCCACATACGCGCGCGCAACAACGTACTCGGCCGGCCACTCGAACCTGGGCTGGTTCTGCGGATTGAACTCGCCCATCATCACCAGCTTCGCCGCGTCGATTTCGTTCTGCGAAAGGTGCTCGCTGGGCTGGAGCTCGAAGACGTCGAGTCCGCGCACGATCTCGGCGCCGTAGATGTAGCCGTCGTACCAGTACGTCGACCAGTAGCCGCCCGTGATGCGCTCGGTGGTGCTGATTGGGCCGCGATCAAAAAACGCAATCTCGTACGCGTTGGCGGGGTCCGTGAAGTCAAACACTGACAGGCCGCCCTGATACCAGGCCTGCGCTTTGATGTCGCGGCCGGGTACCGGGATCAGCGATCCGTTGTGTGCTACACAGTTTTCATGCTCGCTCTGCGGTGCCGGAAGCTTGTAGTATCCGGCGAGTGTCATCTTGTTGTTCTTCAGCTTGAAGATCGCATTGGCACCCCATGTCGGCAGGTCGGTCCCGAGGCAGCGCGGTGCGTTGCCGCCGCCCCACTCATCGGTGAAGAGTACCGTCGAGCCGTCGTTGTTAAACGTCGCTGAGTGCCAGTACGCAAAGTTCGGATCGGTCACCTCATCAACGCGCACCGGGTTTGCCGGGTCGGTGATGTCCAGGAGGATTCCGTTGCCGGCGCAGGCGCCACCTGCGAGTCCGAGCGCCGGGTACGCCGTGATGTCGTGGCACTGCGTTGTTCGACGTGAACGCTGCGTGCCGGGTCCGTGGTCGCCGCCTTCCCACAGGCCGGCGATGTTGCCCTCATCATCCGCAAAAATGCGCGGCATGTTGACGACCTCGGAATTCTGCGGCGCCGCCAGCGGCACCTTGATGACCTCAATG
>JAUIJQ010000291.1 GCA_030431165.1 Rhodothermia bacterium
GGCTGCTTTGGATGCGATCAAATGGCACGCCTTCTTACCCGAAGAGCGACTCACGCTCAGGGTTCAAAAAGGCGTAGTCACGATTGAAGGCGAGGTCGAATGGCAGTACGAAAAAGACAAGGCGCTCGAGTCTGTTCGTAACCTGACGGGTGTGGTTGGCGTGATCGATCTCATCAAGCTGAAGCCCAAGCTCACACCAACGGGCGTTAAAGAGAAAATTCGAAAGGCGCTGGAACGGGTAGCCGACGAGGACGCAGCGCACATCGAGGTGATCGTCGAGGGCTCCGAGATAATACTCAGGGGCGAGGTCAAGACATGGGTGGATCGCGAGCAGGCCGTGAGAGCTGCATGGGCTGCGCCGGGCGTGACCATGGTGCGGAATGAAATCAAGGTTGTGCCGCACGTGGTCGCCTGATAGTATTCCGGCAGATTGCTGGCAATTCGCCTTTCAATTGTTGCATGCCCGCCGCCGTGTTGAACGGGGCGGGCATTTTTGCGCTGGCGCCGGGCCGGTCTGGTCGTCGTGTGTTCACGAGGGACACCAAGAGGTCCCTTTTATGGTGAACGTCGCGCAAGTCGTGTATTCACAACAACTTTTTTGTTGGATCGCTTAAACCGGAGCCAGCGGCGGTCGATTGATTGGACACGGAGGTGGATTCGCAGACAATATCACGCCTCCGGTTGCCGAGCCAACGCTACAGACGGCGCGGCACATACGGGCGCACGCGGAATCTGCAGCTCTTTTCCGCACGCGTTGCTTCACACACATTGTGAAATGCTATGCCGCAGACACTACTCGCTTTTCTAGGGATGATGGTCGTCGGGATGTACTCGCTGAACACGCAGCGGTACGAGATGCTCGTTCAGAATCGAGATATCCGACGCGAGATGGAAGAGATGGCCGGGTCGGTTGCGCTCGAGGCGATGGAAATCATCCGAACTCGGGAGTTCGACCAGGCTGTCATTGACGGATCAACGACCGGAGCACTGACTGATCTCCTGCTGTTCTCTTTCAATCTTGGAGAAAACCAGTTCACGACCGGCAATCAGTGTTCGGTTTTCGGTACTGGCGGCGACACGTGCGACGACATCGACGATTTTCACAGCATGGAGACCGCGATTCGTCCATTTGTCCTTGGCACCGACACGGTCTTCTTCGCTGTTGATGTTGACGTACGATACGTGACTGACGAGCTCGTGCCATCCGCGTTTGTGACCACCAACAAAGAGGTCACCGTCAAGGTGCAGGACTACTGGGTGGATGGCAGCGCATACATCGCCAAGCCGATCGAATTGACGCGCGTACTTACGTACGAATTCTAGAGAGACCAATGATACTCATACTCGACAATTTGGGCGCGATCATCGTTGGGGCAGCGGTCTTTCTGATCCTCCTGGTGACGCAGCTACGCGCTACGGAAATGTCCGTCGAACAATCGACGGCCTACATGATGAAGAACCAGGCTTCAAGTATGGCAACCTGGGTGGAGGAGGATATTCTCCAGATTGGGGAGAACATCGACAAGGAGGTCGAAGCACCGTATGAGAACCCGACGCAGGTAGACGGGATGACAACGGAGTTCATCTTCTATCGCGACTCGGTTAATACGGAAGTGTCGCCGCCCGATACTATTCGAATAGCAACTCGGTATACGCTCGAGCAGGTTGGAACGAGGTCGACGGACAGCGACACGATCGCGGTGTACCGAATCAATCGCCACATAAAGTGGGGAACAGGCAGTTGGTATGCAGAAGGCCAGAGTGCTCCGCTCATCTCGGTCTTTCGAGTTGACATGCTGGACGCAGATGCGAACGCAGTAGCAGATCCTGTGGCAGCGCTTGCCGGGGATCCGCTCGCGGTTCGAAATACACGAATACGGTTCGCAATGGTGCCGCCGTACGATCTGGATCGGACAACGCTCCAGCAGGTGTATTACGGATCGACGCTGATCATACCAAACTAGGTAACGACCAGCACGAGACTCAGATAAGACTCAAAAACAACGGAAGACCTCTGGGAGGTTATCATGGGAAAACTAGTCATACTCATCGCGACCGCGGCGATTCTCGGTACGGGCATGGTGCTCTTCCAGGTGGATCGTTCAGCGATTGCTACAGACGACAAACAGGCTGAGCGGCAGGCTCAGATTCTCGCACGAGAAGTTGCGCGAACCGGACACAACATCATGGTTGCGAAGGCTCGCAAGCTCCAGGTGCAGTTTCCTGACACGCCGCTTGAGCAGATTGTCCAGGAGATCAACGGACAGTCCGGTCAGGGCATAATTGGCTCACACGGCGGCGGGAACTACAACGCCAAGCTGGTTCTGACGAGCGCTTCAACGTTTGCTGTTGAGGCTGTCGGGACGTTCCAGACGAGCGAACACGACGTCGCCACGGTGCGGCAGACCGAAGCAGGCTTCCTTGCGGAAGGAACGCTAGAAGTAGACGAGCCGACGATTCTCAAGCTGACGTTCCTGGAGTCGATGGCTGGATACTGTTCGGCAGTCTATGTGCAGCGTCTGTCGCCGGTGACCGTTGCCGGTGTAACGACATACAACGCCGACACGCCTGAACTAGCGTTTGTGCCAGGCAACAACCGTGACGGCGACAGCGTGTCACCATCCGACTTTGTTCTGCAGCCGGGTGAGCGGGTCAATTTCATCCTTGCGGTTGACGCTGACTTCAGTTGTGAAGACCGGGGCAAGACAGTGCCGGTTACTGATCCGAGCTTCAATTACACGCGCAACGCGCTTGAGAACGAGATCGACGTAGACACCGAAGACCTTCAGGAAGGCAAGTATGCCATGATCCAGGAAAAGCCGGGTTCACCTGGCGTCTGGCGCATCGCGTTTGAAGATCTCTACTTCAGCGACGCAAAGTTGGCAGACGTAAAGCAGAACGGTTACGGCGGCAGCAGCTGGAAGAAGAGAAGTGGCACCTATGGGGGGCACGGCTGGACGGACACCGACGTCAACGGATACTGGAGACTGCAGGACTTTGGCGACAAACCTGACTTCAGTGACCAGGTAATCGAGATCGAATTCCTGCCTGCATACATGGCCGAAGGCGAAGGCGACTAAGGCAGAGACGACTCAAGGTATATAGAGAGGCCCTCGCGGTATTTCCGCGGGGGCCTTTTCATTTCTTGAAGACCCGCTACAAGTCGCCTGAGACAGCCTCGCCCGACCCTGCCGAAAAACCAATACTTCCATAAAACGGAAAAGCCAGGGTCCCACCACGGCCCGGGCTTTTCCAGAGATGATCTACTAGAGATGCAATCCCAAGAGTACGTCATTTTTGTGAGAGTTCGTTCGTTTGTGGAGAAAAAAATTCTGCTTTTGGCGCAGGCTCTTTCGATTCAAGTCCTTGCAGCGCACCGATCGTGGTGCCGTTGATTCTCCCGAAATGGGAAGCGGTGTATTCAAGTATTCAATTGAATGCGCGCTAAATGGCCTTCCCGGGCCCATTCACGCATCTGCCGCAGAAGCACGTCCCGGCGGTTCGCCGGCGACACAAGGAAGCGTACCTTGCGCGTGCGCCAGGAAGACTCCCGGCACACTCGACTTTCTGCCCCAACCACCACTTCGATGAGCCGACAAACCGCCGTTCGCCTCGCGACACTAGCTGATACCGAGACCGTTGCCGGCCTATTTGACGGGTACCGACAGTTCTACAAGCAGCCTCCGGCAATTGACGCGTGCCGCGAGTTCATCCGCGCAAGGCTTGAAGCAGCGGATTCATACATCCTGCTCGCCGAGGGGCCATCCGGTGAACCTGCGGGCTTTACGCAGCTCTATCCGATCTTCTCATCGGTTCGGATGCGTCGGGTCTGGATTCTTAACGACCTCTTTGTTGCGCCGGGCTTCCGTGGATCGGGCGTGGCCACAGCGCTGATGGAGTCCGCGGTTTCTCTGGCACGCGAACACGGCGTCGCTGGATTACAGCTCGAAACCGCGGCTGAGAATCACCCGGCCAAGCAGCTCTACGAGAAGCTCGGCTGGTCGATGGATACCGACGTACATCACTACTCGATCATTCTCTAGAGCGGATCGTACAGGTATGAGCCAGATTGATCACATCCCGCTTCGGCACACGCGCCGCAGCGACACTGAGATAATAACCGTCGCAAAAGGCTTCTACGATACAATGCGCCTGCGCCGGTCCGTTCGCTTCTTTTCGGATGATCCAGTCCCACGAAGTGCGATTGAGGACTGCGTACGTGCCGCTGCAACGGCGCCGAGTGGTGCCCACCAACAACCCTGGCATTTTGTGATCGTCGAGAATCCGGCGGTGAAACGGGAAATACGCGTTGCGGCAGAGAAAGAAGAAGCGGCGTTTTATGCGGGTCGCGCACCCGACGAATGGTTGGACGCGCTGGCACCGATCGGCACTGACCAACACAAACCTTTTCTCGAGACGGCCCCATACCTCGTCGTGCTGTTTGCACGCAACTATGGAATCCGCGGTGGTGAGAAGGTCAAACACTATTACGTGAGCGAGTCTGTCGGTATTGCCGCAGGCTTTTTCATTGCGGCTGTCCATCACGCAGGTCTCGCGACCCTCACGCATACGCCAAGTCCGATGAAGTTTCTTGGCGACATTCTGCAACGCCCCGACAATGAGCGTGCGTTCCTCCTGCTGCCGGTCGGGCACCCGGCTGTGGACGCGACGGTCCCTGACCTTGCCCGTAAACCGTTCGCCGAGATCGCGACGATTATCTAACAGCTAGCTGTCTGGTAGCAAGACGACGCCACCCGATACGGTACAACCTCTCATGTTCTTCGACATACCAAGGCGGGCTCTTGGGCGGGAGTGGATGGACGACTTCGACGTGAACGACGACACGCTCGAAAGAACCCTCCGGGAATTGCCGAGACTTAATCGATGGCTTGGGGGCTACGGACCGGTGCGGAGCGGACTCCGAGAGCTGCTTCGCTCTAGAGGCCGCACGGTATCGATCCTTGATGTCGGCAGCGCTTCGGCTGACCTGCCCGTACGAATTGTCGGATGGGCGCGGCGAGCCGGTGGAAGCGTGAGCGTGACGGCATCCGACGCAAATCCGGTCACAGTTGCATTCGCACGCAGAAGTGTCGAAGA
>JAUIJQ010000292.1 GCA_030431165.1 Rhodothermia bacterium
GACGTGGTAGAGGCGTTGTCCCCGGCTGAGCGGCCGCTCGTAGTGTTTGTCACGGCATTTGATGAACACGCAATCTCCGCATTTGACGTGCGCGCGGTCGACTTTCTGGTAAAGCCATACGCACGATCGAGACTACTTGAGACGCTGGAGCGGCTACGCGAGCGATGTGCAACCATTGAGCACGGTCAGTCGACCGAGGTACCCGGCATCGTGGCGATTGCGCGCGGACGCCGCATGGTTGTTCCGTACGATGAGATCCGGTGGATCGAGGCGGCCGGTTCGTATGCACGTCTGCACACGACAAGTGGGACAGCGGTTCTTGTGAGGATCCCCCTCAATCATCTCGCGGATCAGCTTTCCGACCGGTCGTTCATACGGATCCATCGTTCCAGCATTGTCTCGATTGGATGTATACGATCCGTTGCGCCTACTGGATCGGGCGACGGTCAGGTTGTTCTCGACGACGACACGGTCGTAAAAGCCAGCCGCACGTACGGCGCAGCGCTACGGCGCGCGCTGCAAATTGCAAAACGACGGTAAATAGTCGGTATCTTTGCACCGATACCCTTCGAGAAGACCGCCGATCGGGTGGTCTCCGGATGCTCAGTTTGGATATCCGCGATTGGGAGCCGCCGTGAACCAGGACATCACCGTACTACTTAACGACCTAGCCGGCGGAAACCGCACGGTTGTCGATGCCCTCCTTCCCGAGGTGTACGATGAGCTCCGCCGTATCGCAAGTCGGCAACTCGCGGGTGAGCGCAACAACCACACGCTCAACACGACGGCACTTGTCCACGAGGCGTACCTGAAGCTCGTTCGACAGGATCGGTCAACCTGGCAGAATCGCGCCCATTTCTTCGGCGTCGCTTCAATGGCAATGCGCCGGATCCTGATCAATTACGCCAAGAAGCGCCTTGCCGAGAAGCGTGGATCAGGCATGGCGGCAGTGACCTTTGAGGACTCGGTTGTCGCGGTAGAGGCTCGCGCTGAAGAGCTGATCGCGCTGGACGAGGCACTTAAGCGGCTTGAGGCCATAAGCGAACGACAGGCCCAGGTTGTTACCATGCGCTACTTCGGTGGGCTGAAACAGGCCGAAATCGCAGAAGCGCTGGGTATATCGGAACCAACCGTGCGCCGCGACTGGCGCTTCGCAAAGGCGTGGCTGACGCGAGAGCTTGGCGCGCCCAACGATGAGAGCACAGCACACGGTGCCGACAGCCGATGATCGGTTTTGGCTGGATGTGGTGCGTTAACAATGAGACCCAACCATAACGCACTACATGGACCGCCAACGCTGGGACATCATCCAGGCCATCTTCGCGGAGGCGCTTGACCTTAGCCGAGAGCAGCGTGAGCCATACGTTCGCGATGCCGCCGACCAGGACGAGGAGATCGTCGCTGAGGTCCTGTCGCTGCTCGCAGCCCACGACGCTGCCGACTCGATGCTCGACGGCGTCGTCATGGACGCGATCCGCCAGGAGTCGCCCGACGACCTGATCGGGAAAAAGGTCGGAGCATTCCGTGTTGTCTCGCACATCGGGACGGGCGGCATGGGAGCCGTCTACCTCGCCGAACGCGATGGCGACTTCGATCAGCAGGTTGCCCTGAAGGTTCTGCGACCCGGGATGGATACGAGCCAGGTGCTCGCACGATTTGCAGTCGAGCGACAGATCCTCGCCCGCCTCGATCATCCGAACATAGCACGCCTTTACGACGGCGGATATACCGACGACGGCATTCCATATTTCGCGATGGAGTACGTTGACGGCGAACCCATCGACGAGTACTGCGACCGGCGGCAGCTATCGGTAAGGAGTCGCCTCGAGCTGTTCGGGAAGGCCTGCGAGGCGGTGCAATACGCGCACCAGAATCTGGTTGTCCACCGCGACCTGAAGCCGTCTAACATTCTGGTTACCGACCGGGGATCGGTCAAGCTACTTGACTTCGGAATCGCCAAACTCCTCGACGAGGGAAGCGACAACCCGATGTTGACGGCTACGGGCCAGCGGGTGATGACACCAGCCTACGCGGCACCCGAACAGATTGTTGGAGAGCCGGTCACGACCGCAACCGATGTCTACGCCCTTGGCGTCATCCTGTATCAGTTGCTGACCGGGAGACGTCCGTTTGATGTCGCGCGGCCGATGCACGAGCTGCAGCAATTGATCGTGTCGGCTGATCCAGAGAAGCCGAGCACGGTTGTGTCGCAGGTCGTCGCGGGCGACCTCGACAAGAACCCGGTGACGCCGCAGGATGTCAGCAGGGCACGCGCCACACCAACCGAGCGCCTTCGTCGCATCCTGAGCGGCGACCTCGACAATATCTGTCTGAAGGCACTGCGCAAAGAGCCGGGTCGGCGGTATGCATCTGCTGATCAGCTTGCGACCGACATCCGGCGGCACCTTGACGGATTGCCCGTCATTGCCCGCCCCGATACGGTCTCGTACCGCGCGCGAAAGTTTATCAGCCGCCATCGCGCGGGCGTTGCCGCGTCGGTTGTTGGCGTTGCGGTCGTAACGGCGCTGACGGCTTTCTACACGAGCAGCCTGCAGCAAGAGCGCGACCTTGCCCGACAGGAAAGCCTGAAAGCCGAAGAGGTATCCGACTTTCTCATCAACCTGTTCACCGTACCCGATCCGGAGGAATCCCGCGGCGAAGACGTTACCGCGCGGGAGCTACTTGATTCAGCGGCCGTGCACATCCGTACGTCGTTGACCGAGCAGCCCGAAGTGCAGGCTACGCTCATGCGCGTACTCGGCGAAACGTACTACGGGCTCGGGTTGGTTGATCGTTCCCGCAATCTCTACGAACTGGCACTGGAACGGCAACACCGGATCTATGATCGCCCAACGTCGGAACAGGCGACAACAGAATTGTTGCTCGGGATTATTCACCAGGATGCGGGTGATGTAGAAACGGCCGACTCACTGTATCAGCTTGCGTACACCACGCTTGTCAGCGAGAAGGGCGCTGGTCACGAGGACGTCATCGAGAGTCTCTCGCTGATTGCGTTCCTTCGAGAGACAAACGGGGACTACGAGGCCGCCGATTCGTTGCATCGCATGGTGTTGGCCGGCAATGAAAGGCTGTATCCGCCTGACCATCCGCGCGTCACCGAGTCGATGGTCAAACTGGGTGGCCTGCTCCGCGCGAGGGATCTTCCCGACGAGGCCGAGACGCTACTGCGTGACGCGCTTGCGCGACAGGAGCGGCACTACGGCGGCGATCATCCGGAGATTGCAAGCACGCTGCGGCATCTCGCCGGCATCATGCGCAACCGCGGCGACTACCCGGCGGCCGAAAGCACCTACGCGCGGATGCTCGATATCAGGCGCCGAATGCTCGGCGAGAATCACATCGAGGTCGCGCATACGCTCAACAGTCTCAGCATTCTCTACATCAACAAAGGCGATCTCGAGAAGGGATTGGAGGCGAACGAGGAGTTCCTCGAGATCCTTCAACGCGTCTACCCGGGAGACCACCCGAGTCTGGCGGCGGCGTACTACAACCGCGCCAGCCTGCTTCGCGATATGGATCGCACCGACGAGGCCGTGGCGTACTTCAGCCGATCGATGCATGTGCAGGACGCCGTGCTTGCACCAGATCATCCGAATCGGGCGTACCCGCTTGAGGCGCTCGGCAACCTCTACCGTAGTATGGATCGGTTGACCGAGTCTGAGCGGATGCTGCGCGAGTCCCTGCGAATCCGTCGGGCAGCGCTCGACCCGGGCCATCGCTACATCGGCGATACCGAAAGCGGACTCGCGGCGACACTTGCGGCCCGAAACAAGTTCGGTGAGGCTGAGTCGATGCAGCTCGGCGCGTACAATGGCTTTCTGAGCACGCTGGGGGCGGATAACAATCGTACCCGGCGGGCGGCCCGACGGCTCGCTGATCTTTACGACGCGATGGGACGACCCGACGAGGCTGCAACGTATCGCGAGAAATCGGAGGTGGACTAACGCGTATAATGCGGGATCATCCACTCCCGACTTGTACCAATGCCGCGCTATCAACCGCCGCTGGCGCTGCTGCCACGCCTCCGGGCAGTAGCGACACTCTTTGCACTTGCCCTGGCCCTTGTCGTCCCGTCGCAGGCGCAGAATTTCCGGCCCGAATACAACGAGTTGTATGACGACACGCGCGTCGCATCCGTTCGTATTACGATCGATCCGGCCCTTCTTGATTCGATACTTGCGCCAGGCAATGAGGAGAGCGATGTCGAGCACCCGGCCTCGTTTGAATATGACGACGGCTCCACCGTCGAGACAGTTGAACTGGTAGGCTTCCGACTGCGCGGCAACACGTCGCGCTTCTCCGCGAAGAAGTCCTACAAAGTGTCCTTCAATTCATTTGTAACCGGGCAGAAGTTCAAGGACGTAGAAAAGCTCAACCTGAACGGCGAGCACAACGACCCGTCGATCGTTCGTTCAAAGCTCGCCTGGGATCTATTCCAGGAACACGGAGTGGCCGCGCCGCGCGAAGCGCACGTCAGGCTCTATATCAACGACGTCTATTTCGGATTGTATGCGAACGTCGAACACATCGACGAACAGTTTCTGCAATCGCGTTTTGGTGACGACTCGGGAAACCTGTACAAATGCCTGTATCCCGCCGACCTGTCCTACCTCGGACCGTCGGCCGACGACTACCGCCCCACTGATCCCGGAAGGCGACCCTACGATCTCAAGCTCAAAGACAGCGACCTGGAGGGCTACGAGGACCTGGCCGCGTTCATCGACGTGCTCAACAACACGAGTGACGCGCTCTTTGTGGACGAAATCACACGGGTATTCGACGTGAACGGGTTTCTTCGCGTGCTCGCCGTCGACATCGTAACGGGGAGCTGGGACGACTACTGGTACTTGCAGAATAATTACTACCTGTACAGCAATCCGCGAACCGGATTGTTCGAGTACATCCCGTACGACTTTGACAACACATTCGGAATCTGGTGGGACGGGATTGAATCAGGCGTAGACTGGGGAACGCGCGACATCTACAGTTGGGGATCACAGTCACAGCCTCGCCCCCTCACTGATCGGATCCTTGCGATTCCGTCGTTTGTCGACCGCTTGACGTACTTCGTG
>JAUIJQ010000001.1 GCA_030431165.1 Rhodothermia bacterium
CGGTAAACCGTACCCGCCGCAACGTAGTCACCCTCAGAGGCATACAGCACCCCGAGCCGCTCCAGAACAACGCCCTTTTCCCGAAGGATGTCGTCCGTTTCTTCACCCGCCTCGGCCGCACGCTCAAGGAATCGGAGCGCCGTGTGATAGTGGCGGCCCGCCTCATCCTGATGCCCGATGTTCGGAAAGTTCGGATTACCCGTGTAGTCGCCCAGTTTGACGTACGCGCTCGCAAGCCGGTAGAAATTCCGGGTACTTTCGACTTCGGATGAAACCCTGAAGGAGTGTGCCATCACCGCCGCGCTGATATCTGCAACCGCTGAATCGGGACGCCCCAGCGATGCGAACACGGCAGCGCGCGCCTCAAGCAGCTGTGCGTTTACGAGAGCCGCCGCACTCCTTATCGAATCCGCCGACGACCGCCGCGCAATGTTGGCGGTAGAGAAGTCGTCCAGGTCAAGCACGCCGATGCGCTCTATAGCGGATAGTCCCTTGCGATAGCTGTCCATCGCATCCGACACAAGTCCGAGATTGGCATTGATCGGATTTCCCATCACGTTCCCGATCCTGAGATACGCTCGGGCGACATCCAGCGTCAACTCATGGTCGCTCTCCGGTTCGGTCGACAGTTTGTCGAGGTACTCGAGCGAACGACGCACAATGGTTTCGCGCACCCTCGTTGCACCGGGAATCTCAGTCAGTGCATCATGGACGTCAAACACGAGGTCCCCCGCCACCGCTCGCGCATAGCCGAACTTTCTCTCAGCGGAGTCGCGCTCTCTGGCCGCAATCGTTGCCTGACTCAGCGTCCCGGCCAATCCCGCGACAAGTGCAACAAACAGGACGACAAGTCCGGACAGCGCTCTACGATGCCTGCGCACAAAAAGGCGCGCCCGGTAACGGCCCGAGTCAGGTACCGCCGAAACCGGAAGCTGCCGCAACACCTGACGAATGTCGCGCGCCAGTTCGTCGACGGTTGCGTACCGGCGGTCAACCGACGGCTCGATTGAGCGCCGCACAACCGCGGCAAGATCACCAAGAGACAGACCGGTCGCGCGCTGTGCAGGATTCTGTTCGAGCCCCTCGGTCAGTACCTCCGGCTTTCTGTTTAGAATCGCCGCAAGCGCCGCGCTTGGCTCCGGACTCGGGATGTCACACGGCCGCACCCCGACAAGCAGCTCGTGTAATACGACACCCAGTGAGTAGACATCGGATGCCGTCGTAATCGGCTCCGAGCTGAACTGCTCGGGGGAGGCGTAGTTCGGCGTGAGTCCGCGCATGGGCGTACCCGAAGAAATCGCGGCCTGATCGCCAGTAGTCGCCGCGTCGGCGCCGCCCCGAAGCAGGCCGGCAACGCCAAAATCAAGAAGCTTTACGGCTCCGTGATCGTCGACGAAAATGTTCGAGGGCTTGAGGTCGCGATGAATAACAAGGCTTCGATGAGCGTGTGCGACGGCGCCGCACACCTGGAGAAAAAGCTGAAGCCGCTGCCTCACATCGAGGGACCTGGATTCAGCATAGCTGGTGAGCGGCTGCCCCGACACCAGCTCCATAACGATGAACGGTGCCCCACGGTCTGATACGCCGAGGTCGTAAAGCCGAGCGATGTTGGCGTGTTCCAGCCTGGCCAGCAGCTTGCCCTCGGCCTGGAGTCGCTCCCTTAGTTGTCGTGTACCCCGGGTAGGCTCAATAACTTTTATGGCGACAGCTCTGTCGTAGGCACCATCCGCCCTTCGTCCCTTGTAGACGCTGCCCATGCCGCCGCGGGCGATGAGTTCACCAACCAGCCAGGGACCAAGTCGGGAGCCCGACGCAACGGCAATCTCGCCCACGCCGGCGAAGTTGATCGGTGGCTGCTCGAGCGTCGACGAAGCCTCCTCCTCTGCGTGGACCGCGAGAAGCTGAAGCACGTCATCGAACAGTGCGCGGTCATCGCCACAGGCAGATTCCAGCCACGAAAGACGCGACGCCGTATCCTGTTCAACTGCGTCGGCGAAGAGTCGCTTCGTCTCCTGCCATCGCGCAACGACAGCCGGGTCGGTCGGATGGGGCGTGTCTGACGTGTCCGACGAATCCGTCACGAGGCAATTTCCCGGCGAAGCCAGGCCCGGGCTGATGTCCACTCGCGTTTCACGGTCGTCGGAGAAAGTCCGAGTACTTCTGCTGTCTCCCCGATCGTCAACCCGACGAAATACCTCAGTTCCACAATCTGTCCCTGCCGGTCGTCCATGCCGCTCAGCCTGTGGAGTGCCTCATCAAGTGCAAGAATCTCACCCGCCTTTTCGTCCGCGACGAGCTCCAGGCCGTGCAGTGACTCGGGGGCCATGTCGCCACCGCGCTTCTCTGCGCGGGATCGGCGGGAGTAGTCAACCAGAATGTGCCGCATGGCACGCGAGGCGACGCGGAAGAAGTGCGCGCGATCGGCCCAGCGCCCGCTGTTTCCCGTCATGCGCTCGTACGCTTCGTGTACGAGGGCCGTCGTGTTCAGCGTCTCAGCGGCCGGATTTCGGGCACGGACGCGACGAGCCAATGCCCGGAGTTCTCCGTACAGAAGGGGCAACATGGCGTCGAAAGCGCTCTGATCGCCTGATCGCGCCCGCTCCAGGAGCACGTCAACCGTTGGCTCAGCCGGTACGCCGTTTTCGGCCGGTGTATCCATCAACACGTTCTGTGCTACTACAGGACCCATCTATTCGGGCCACTAGTCTATCATTAACGTACATTTTTGGCCAGTCTGCCATAACGAAATCCTAAAATGCCTATCAAAGCGATTTTCTCCGTCCTGGCCGTGGTTCTGTTGGCGGGCTGCGGCTCCGTCGAACAGCCCGACCAAGTTCTGATCTTCAGTAAGACCGCGGGGTTCAGGCACTCGTCGATTGAAACGGGCGTCGATGCCGTCTCCAGGATCGCACTGAATCAGGGATATCAGGTCACTCATACTGAAGACGCCGGGTACTTCACCGAAGACTCCCTTCGACGCTTCGCCGCCGTTGTGTTCCTGAATACTACCGGCGACGTCCTCGACCCGCTGCAGCAGGCTGACTTCGAGCGCTACATCCAGGCGGGCGGTGGCTACCTGGGCATCCATGCTGCATCTGACACAGAATATGGTTGGCCCTGGTACGGCAGACTCGTGGGGGCGTACTTCATCAACCATCCGCGCATTCAGGAGGCCGCTGTCGAAGTACTCGACACCACACACCCGGCAACGGCACACCTCCCGGCAACGTGGACTCGCACGGATGAATGGTACAACTTTGACAAGGCACCCGAGCACGTCACCGTACTCGCGCGGCTTGATGAATCATCATACGAGGGTGGCGGGATGGACGGCAACCATCCCATCACCTGGTACCACGAGTATGACGGCGGTCGTGCATTCTACACCGCCATGGGGCACACCGAGGAGACGTACGCTGAACCCGACTTCGTCAGCATGATCGACGGCGCGCTCGCCTGGCTCACCGACAACGGCGGACTTGACTACGCACGCTCCCGCTTTGATCGTCCGCCCGACGAAAACCGGTTCTCGCGCGAGATTCTCGCTGCCGGACTCGACGAACCGATGGAGCTTGAGATTCTCGATGAGGACCGCGTCGTGTTCGTGGAACGGAAAGGAAACCTCCGGATGTTCAACCGCGCAACCGGCAACCTGCGGACAGTCGCTACGATCCCAGTCTACACGGGCCAGGAAGATGGCCTGCTTGGCATCGCCAAAGACCCGGCCTTTCGCGAGAACGGGTGGATCTACCTTTTCTACTCCCCACCTGATGGCCTGCCGCGTCAGCATGTATCGCGATTTACAATGGTCGGCGATTCAATCGACATCGCATCAGAGTCGATTGTGATTACCATTCCCGTGCAGCGGGACCAGTGTTGCCATGCGGGGGGCTCGCTCGAGTTTGGTCCACACGGCAATCTTTTTATTTCAGTTGGTGACGACACAAATCCGTTCGCATCTGACGGGTTTGCGCCAATCGACGAACGCGCGGGGCGTGCGCCGTGGGATGCGCAGCGCACGTCGGCAAACGCCAACGACCTGAGGGGAAAGGTGCTTCGCATTACGCCGACGCCCGAGGGTTCGTACACAATACCCGACGGCAACCTTTTTCCCGAGGGCACCGAAGGCACCCGCCCGGAGATCTACGCGATGGGCCTGCGTAACCCGTACAGGATCTCCGTTGATCCGTACTCCGGGTATCTATACTGGGGCGACGTTGGGCCGGATGCCGGATCCGACAACCCCGATCGCGGTCCACGGGGATACGACCACGTCAACCAGGCACGCACGGCAGGATTCTGGGGCTGGCCGTATACGCGGGGGAATCGGTATCCCTACAACGACTATGATTTTGCTGCCGGCGAATCACACGATCGGTTTGACCCTGACGCACCGATCAACGACTCACCCAACAACACCGGTATACGCGAACTGCCCGCCATCCAGAAACCATTCATCTGGTACCCCTACGAAGAAAGCACCGAGTTTCCCTGGACGGGCAAAGGGGGCCGCACCGCCATGGCCGGACCCATCTACAGCCGCCGCGCGGCCTCAGGTTCAGCAGATGCGTTCCCGGCATACTTCGACGGCAAGCTGATCGTCTACGAGTGGATGCGCGACTGGATCAACGTGGTCACGATGACCGAAGCGGGGGATTTCGAGAAGGCTGATCCATTCTTGCCGAATGCACGTTTTAACAATCCGACCGACATGGCATTTGGTCCGGATGGTGCGCTGTACGTGCTTGAATACGGCGAGGCGTGGTTTGCCCAGAACGCTGATGCGCGACTCAATCGCATCTCGTTCACGAGTGGCAACAGACCGCCGGTAGCCGCGATCTCGGTCGACAAAAGCGCGGGTGCAGCGCCGTTGCGCGTGCAGGCCGACGCCGTTGAATCGGGCGACCCCGATGACGACCCCCTCCGCTATACATGGATGCTGGACGGCGAACCCGTCGATTCCGCCACTGGGTCAAGCACGGCCACGGTTGACATCGCAGAGCCGGGCACCCATGAGCTTGTCGTTGTGGTCTCTGATCCCGGCGGATTAACCGCGCGGGGCACGACAACGTTGACCGTCGGCAACGAACCACCGAAGGTAGCGATCACCCTGAACGGCAATCAGCGATACTTCTGGCCAGGGCGCACCCTGAACTGGCGGATAGCTGTCTCTGACGACGAAGACGGCACAGTCGGCAGCGGCATCGAGGCAGGCGCCGTGGAAGCCGCGCTCCTCGTTGAGCCACACTTTCGGGGTGGCGCCGAGGAAGAACAGGCGTATGCCGGCGCCGAAATGATCGGGCGCTCAGACTGCGGAGCATGCCACGCCATCGACAGACAGATCAACGGTCCGGCGTGGCGTGACGTTGCAACGCGTTATACCGACGCCGACATCCCCTACCTGACCCGGAAGATCATCAACGGGGGGTCGGGTGTTTGGGGTGAAACGGTCATGGCAGCGCATCCGCAGCTCAAACCGGCTGATGTCGAAACGATGGTTCGCTACATCCTCGCGACGGGTAACGCAGCAACCAATTACCCGATTGATCTGGACGGACAGCGTGGCCTGCGCGATATCGCCACCAATGCGGAGGCCGTCTCGCTAACGGCCAGTTATCGGGACCGGGGACAAGACGGCGTGCCGACACTGCAAACCACGACGCGAATCCGACTCGAACAGCCGACACTACAGGCGGAGGCGGCGCAGTACAGGAGCGAAGGGGTTGTTCTGCACACGGCAAATGGCTCGTACCACTTGCACGAACTCACCAACGGGAGCTTCTTCGGGTTTGACGCGGTCGATCTGACGGATATGCGGTCAGTTACCGTCGGGTACTACATCACGGAGAACTATCACTATAACGGGACGGTCGAACTCCACGCTGATGCACCTGACGGACCGCTGCTCGGCTCGCAGTCGGTTTCTTTCAACGAAAAAGCAGTGGCGCGCCCAACACGGCGCATGACGCTCGACAAGTCAGCCCTTGGCTCAGACCAGCGGCGAAGCTTGTATCTCGTCTTCCGGAATGCAGATCCGCAGCGCTATGTCGCACTGGTAGACTGGGTCCAGCTCAACCCGTGAGTCCGGTAGGCTCCGGGAGGGCTTCAGACAGCACCGAGGTGACGTGTTCAGGGAGCGGGGCGAAATCGGTAACGTTGCGGAAGCGCTGTAGCGTTGACCCAGCAGCCTCAGAATCCGGATTGTTTGCGCCGGCACCCGATACAATGTCGTTGATGTTGACGGTCCTGAAATCGAGACTGAAGCGCGTCTGATTTGTATCGTTGGGGACCGTTGCGTGCAGGTGCGCCGCAGAGAAGAGCACCAGGGCTCCCGGCTGCAATACGGGCTTGAACGCGGTGCCGGGATCAACGTGCTCTTCCGACTCCGGACATGGCACGTCGTCACCCGTCACGGGTATGTATCCGTCGTTCGGCGCTTCCGACAACTCGTCAGCACTGAACTGTCCCGACGAGTTTTCTACATGACGCTCCCAGTACTCCGGATAAAACGCGATACCGTTTTCAGCAGACATTTCGAAGACCGGCATCCACCAGTTGATCTGCATCCTTGGGGCGGCATACCACAGGTCCCGGTGCGGGCGCAAAGGCCGCGCCGGCCCAACCGCCAGATGGTCGGTGTTCGTCATTGTCCGCGCGACCGGTCCCTCGAAGTACGTTTCTGACACGTTGCATTTCATGTCGGCAACGATCTGGCAAACGAGGCTGCGAACGGTCGGGTCGGATGCGATGCGCCGCTTTGCCGCGCGTAGAATATCGACGGTCTCAGTTGCGGTGACAGAGCGGTGCGCGTCGAGCGGGTTCAGGGGCGTAAACGCCTCCCAGAAAAGGTCACGCGTGTACGCCGCAAGCTTCACGCTGGCGGTCGTTGGCTCGGCGATCACGATGTCGCCCTGAAATATGCGGTGCCTGAGGTCGCCTCTGTCGAACGACGCGCCGCATTGAATCACGTTCATTAGTATACTTTCAGCCGGGTACTCTTCGGACAATACTTTTGGACAATATTTCGGACAGTACTCTCGGAAGTACTTTCGGACAGTGCGTTCTGACAGTACGTTCGGACAGTACGTTCTGACACTCTCGGAGTGTGACCTCCGGATGCCCGACGGGGATTGAGATGCCCCGAGTAGGACCAGATAGTCGCACGTCACGATGACACGAACCGTGCCGATCCCGAAAATGGGCGATTGGTGCGTGCGTAGACATGTTGCGGTGCGTGCACGCCGCCGGGCTGTATCATACTGAGACCAATTCCTGTCCCATGAGCTACTTCGCCGTTCTGATCGCCCTGATGCTTCCGATGCAGCAGCAGGATGCCATGACCACTGCGCGTGTCGTGGTCTACCCCGCCACTGCCGAACTTTCAGTGGGCAGCAGCCGCGCGTTCTCGGTCGTCGAAGAAGCCTACAACGTCGGCGACAGAAAGCTCGCCGACGCCACGATCCAGTGGGTCACGACAGATCCTGATGTGGTCACAATTGATGAGACAGGGCTTGCCACGGCGACCGGTCCCGGGAGCGTCCGCATAGCGGCTGTCGTCGACGGCGTGCCGGGCTACGCCATCGTGACCGTGCCGCAGCTTCCACCGGCACGCGTCGTTGCACGGGCACCCGCGCGGTCAATCCGCGAAGAAACGAGCATCCCGCTCGACGTCACTGTGTTGACAAACCGCGGCGCCGCGATATCCGCCCCCCTCACCTTCGCTTCTTCAACGGTAAATGTTGCAACCGTCGACGGGCTCGGGCGCGTCTTCGGTCATCGACCCGGGACTGCCACGATCACTGTGTCGTCGGGTTCAGTCTCAACAACCGTTGACATTGAAGTAGTCGACTCGGATGTGGCGTCTTTTGATATCGATGGCCCGAACGAAGGGCTCCGCACCGGAGACGTGGCGCGCTACACCGTCGAGGGCCTGTCGATTTCCGGCGAGACGGTTGGCGGGTTTTATCCTGCCTGGTCGGTCTCGGGTACCGGGGCATCGATTGAGGCCGATGGGACCGAGGGGGTGTTTGTTGCTGAGCGCCCGGGCACGTATGTCGTTACGGCCGTCGTCGGCTCTGAGACCACACGCACAACGTACGTCGTTGTCACGGAGCGTACATACGACGAAGAACTGCACACCGTTGGCCGGGGGCCAAGCGCCAATCATCACTCCAGTGATATGTGGGTATTTGAGGGCGTCGATGGACGTGACTACGCGTACGTCGGCACCTTCATGTACGATTGGGCCAAGGTCTGGGACGTTACCGATCCGGCCGCACCGGTACTGACAGACTCGGTCCAGCTCGACGCGCGGCGAATCAATGACGTCAAGATCCATCCGAACGGTCGCCTCGGCATTCTGACCCGCGAAGGCGCCTCGAACCGTCGCAACGGGATTGTCCTGCTCGATCTGTCAGATCCAGCGCACCCGACCGTGCTTTCGGAATACACCGATACCGTCACCGGCGGCGTTCATAACGTCTGGATACTGCCCGGATCCGAGCTCGTGTACGCCGTTCATAATGGCACGCGGGATATACACATCATCGACATCGGAAATCCCGAACGACCGGTTGAGATTGGTCGGTGGGGCCTGGACAAGGAAAACAAATCGCTGCACGACGTCATCGTGCAGGACGGATACGCCTATCTGTCGTACTGGAACGACGGGGTCGTCATCCTCGATGTGGGCGCCGGATCACACGGCGGGAGCGCACGCAATCCGAAGTTCGTCAGCCAGCTTGACCTGCCTACCCCGAACACCCACGTTGCCTGGCGGCAGGGCAAGTACCTCTTTGTCGGAGATGAAATCTGGCCGCCCGGCTGGGTCGAGGGCGCTCCGATCGAGGCACGCGGCTACGTGCACGTCCTCGATGTTTCAGACATCGAAAACCCTGTCGAAGTTGCACGATATGAAGTGCCCGAGGCCGGTGCACACAACCTGTGGGCAGATGACGAGCGCCTGTACATCGGATACTACCAGGGAGGCCTCCGCGTTGTTGACATCACGGGTGAACTCCGCGGCGACTTGTACCGACAGGGAAGAGAGGTTGCGTTTCTTCGGACTACCGATGAACAGACGGTCGTTCCGAACTGGCCGTTTACGTGGGGCGCCCAGCTACACAAAGGCTACATCTATTCGTCGGATATGAATTCGGGCCTGTGGATCACACGGCTGGCAGCAGCACCAATGCCGTAGCCGCCGGCGACAAGCACGCTCACTCATGACAAGCGACGTCCGGCTCGGAATCGTTGGCCTCGGCAACATCGGCCGGCAGCACCTTTCATTCGTGATGGGGGGCGATGTGACACGTGCCCGTGTTGTTGCCACGTGTTCGCCGCGCAGTCCCGACTTTGACAAGCTTGTACCCGATCGCCACACGTCGGATACCCCCAGACATTTCAGCGACCTGGATTCGCTCATCGCGGCGAAGGTCTGCGATGCGCTCGTCATAGCCACGCCGACATTTGAGCACGCGCGCATGGGCGCGGCTGCCGTTGCCGCCGGGTTGCACGTAATGATGGAAAAGCCGCTGGCGCGATCAGCGTACGAAGCCAGGCGCTGGATCGACCATGCTCCCGACCGTGTCTGCGTGGCGGTGATGCTGAATCAGCGGGTACACCCGGACTACGTTGCGATCAGGTCGCTGCTGCAGTCATCGGCGATTGGCGACCTGTGCCGCGTTTCCTGGACGATGACGCAGTGGTATCGACCGGACGTGTACTTCAAGGTCAGCCCCTGGCGCGGCACGTGGATTGGAGAGGGGGGCGGCGCTCTGCTGAACCAGTGTATTCACAACCTTGACATCCTGCAGTGGCTGGTGGGGATGCCACTCGACGTCACCGCGCGCTGTGGGTTTGGCCGGTACCACGACATTGAAGTAGAAGACGAGGTTTCAGCGCTGATGACATTTCCCGGCGCGGGAGGCACGGCCAACGCTTCGGGCACCGTCGTCGCTTCAACCGGTGAATCCCCCGGGACAAACGAGCTGGTTCTTGTCGGCGATGCGGGCACAATCCGTTACGATGGCGTCCGTGTGACGCTGACCCGCAACGATCCGCCCGTGAGTGAGCACAGTGCCTCCACGCTCGAGATGTTTGGATCCCCCGCGCATTCCGTCAGGCAAGTCGACGTCGCGCATGGCGTGAACCAACACGCTGTCCTGCTGCAGAACTTCGTTGACGCCATTCTTGACGGTGATCCGCTGATCGCGCCTGCTTCTGACGGGCTGGCCTCGCTTGATCTGGCAAACGCGATACTTATGTCGGCATGGCTGGGCGAATCGGTGACGCTTCCAGTTGATCGGGAAGCGTATCAGGCGCTACTGAATGAGCGTATCGCGCAATCCCGATTCCGCGTCCCCGAGAACCTCGCCGCGACCATCGATATGCAGCAATCTTATCGTTGATGCCCCGCCTCCTCGACAATCTCAAACGCGGTGGACCCGGCTGGCTGCAGGGCGCAATGACACTTGGTGGCGGGAGCGCCATCACGTCCCTGACGATCGGCGCCGTCTTCGGATACGAGTTCCTCTGGATACAGCCGGTGTCGATGATCATCGGATGCATCATGTTGTTCGCCTGCGCGCATCAGACACTCAGCACCGGCGAGCGCCCCTTTGTCGCGATGAAGCGCTTTGTCTCGCCGTCCCTGGCGTGGCTTTGGGCCATCGCCGCGCTCGGGTCATCGGTCATCTGGGGATTTTCACACTACCCGTTGGGCGCGGGTATGCTCGAGGAAGCCATCTCGGTCGGCTTCGGGTTCGCACTCAAGGGTGACACCCAGGCTGTCGCGCGCGAAGGGTATCTGTTTGCGCTGGCCGTTCTGATCTGGAGCGGTTGTGCGTACACCGTCTGGCACTACGGTCGCGGTGGGCGAGCAGTGCGCATCTTTGAGAACGGAATCAAAGTGCTGAGCATCCTGATCATCGTCGGATTTGCGTGGGTTGTCCTGCGGGCCGCCGTTGTCGGAAACATCGACTGGGCCCGCGTTCTTGCCGGTTTTGTGCCTCGGTCACTGCCATCAGATTTTGACGGCGTTACCACGCTGATGGCGGCACTGGGCACCGCCGTAGGGATCAACATGACATTTGTCTACGGATACACGCTGCTGAGCCGCGGCTGGTCGCGCGAGGACAGGGAGATTGCTCGATACGACATCGTCCTCGGGCTCGTTGTGCCCTACATCCTGGTTACGGGTCTCATCTCGGTTGCCGCGGCCGGTGCCCTGTTTGAGAGCGACCTGTCAATCCAGGGCAAGCTGAACCCGGCCCAGGCCAGCAGCATGTTTGCGTCGGCCGGACTTGGGGACACGGTAGGTCGGCTGATCTTCCCGCTGGGTGTACTCGGCATGGCGGTCGGCTCGCTCGTCATGCACATGCTGACGTGCGGCGCGGCGGCCCGAGAAATGTTTGGTTTTGCCGACAACTCGTTCGCATACCGCATGAGTTGCCTTATTCCCACACCGGCCGTTCTCGGCGTCTTCTTGTGGTCGAAGATGGGTCCGTACGTCATTCTTCCGACCTCCGCTATTTGCGGATTGCTGCTACCGATTGCCTATGTCGGGTGGTTTCTGTTGAACAACAACAGCAGTTTCCTTGGACCGGATCGACCATCCGGTTCGCGGGCTCGGCTCTACAACGCCGCCATGATTCTGTGCATTTGCACGGTACTGGCAGGCGTGACGTACAGCACACTTGTCGGGCTCGGTATTCTCTGATCGTTTGTTTCCCGCCGGAGCATGACAAAATCCGACATCACAATTGCTGACGGGTCGCGGTATGCGCCATCGGCACCAGCAGAAACGCAGCGTCGTGTTGTTGAGCCAGGCGCGTTCCGGTTCGCAGCCGCGTACCTCGATCACGGTCACATCTACGGCCAGACAAGTGGCTTGCTCGAGGCCGGTGGAACGCTCGAGGCCGTGTACGATCCGTGGAAGGAACGTGCTCGGGCTTTCGTTGAGCAGTATCCGCAGGCCCGCATCATCGACGATTTTGACGAACTGCTTGCAGACCCGGCGCTGCACATGATTGCAGCAGCGGCAGTCCCATCGGAGCGCGCCGCCATCGGTGTGCGGGTCCTTGAATCCGGGAAAGACTACTTCACCGACAAGTGTCCGTTTACGACGCTGGAGCAACTGGAAGCTGTGCGTCAAAGCGTTGCTGCAACGGGGCGGCGCTATATGGTTTACTACTCGGAGCGCATTCACAACGAGGCTGCATGGCATGCCGGCGAGCTGGTTCGGTCAGGCGCCATTGGCGACGTTGTACACATGCTGATTATGGCACCCCATCGCTTGTCAGCATCGACGCGGCCCGGCTGGTTCTTCGAGAAGGAACGATACGGCGGCATCATCACCGACCTCGGCAGCCACCAGGTCGAGCAGTTCCTGACGTACACGGAATCAACCGGTGCGGTTGTGCGCTTCGCTACCGCGGGCAACGTTGCTCACCCGCAGTATCCTGAGCTGGAGGATTTTGCGGAGTTCGGGTTGCGTTCGACGACGAACGATGCAACGTTCTACGCCCGGCTGGACTGGCTGACGCCGGCCGGAATGCCGGTCTGGGGTGATGGTCGGACGTTTGTCGTTGGTACCGAGGGCACCTTGGAGGTGAGGAAGTACATCGACCCGGGCCGGCGCGTACCCGCGTCGGTGATTCTTCTCGCTGACGGGAGCACGCTACAGGTGATCGACTGCCACGACAAGGTCGGATTTCCGTTTTTCGGGCGCCTTATCCGGGACTGCCTGGACCGAACGGAAACAGCAATGACGCAGGAGCACGTGTTCAAATCCGCAGAAATGAGCCTCCTGGCGCAAAAAAGGGCAGACAAACACTGACGTTCTTCCGGGTGTGCTCCGCTCGGCCCGCCTATGTGCTCCGACTGGCTGGCACGGGTGTCCCACCCTACTTATGCCGGATTTGTCGCGATCCTGGTCGACGCATCGAGGTCCAGCACGTGCTCCCGACGGTGATAGGCGTGCTACGCGCGTTCGACGCCGCAGTGCTCCCGGACGAGGGTGGCTCCAGCCGACTCCGGAAGACTCCCGACCAGTCCAGAAGACTCCAGACCAGTCCGGAAGACTCGAGACCAGTCCGGAAGACTCCAGACTGCTCCAGATGACCCGAGGCCATATATTCTGGCGCTTCTTACGAGCAAACCACGACAGAAACATTGGACTGGATCACAGACCCGCAGGCCTGGATTGCGCTGGGCACCCTGACGGCCCTCGAGATCGTCCTGGGCATCGACAATATCATCTTCATCTCGATCCTGTCGGGGCGCCTGCCCGAGCACCAGCAGGCCAGAGCCCGCACGATTGGCCTCGGGCTGGCCCTGTTTGGTCGGGTTGTCCTGCTTCTGTCGATTGCATGGATCATGAGGCTGACCGCGCCTCTCTTCGAGGTGCTCAATGCAGAGATTTCGGGCCGCGACCTGATTCTCCTGCTCGGCGGACTTTTCCTGCTTGCCAAGGCCACTCACGAGATCCACTCCAAGCTCGAGGGCGCCGAGCACGGCGAACAAGGTAGTGCTGCCGGCACAGCCACATTCGGATCCGTCATTTTCCAGATCCTCCTGCTCGACATCGTGTTCTCCCTTGACTCGGTGATCACCGCGGTTGGCATGGCAGACCACATCCCGGTGATGATCGCGGCTGTGGTGATTGCCATCCTTGTCATGATGGCGAGTGCCAACGCGGTGTCGACGTTTATCGAGAAGCATCCGACGATCAAGATGCTTGCGTTGTCGTTCCTGCTGATGGTGGGCGTGGCGCTTGTTGCCGAGGGACTGGAGTTCCACATCCCGCGCGGCTACATCTACTTTGCAATGGCCTTCTCGGTATTCGTCGAGATGCTGAACCTGAAAGTCCGCCAGCGTGAGCCGCTCAAGCTCAAGCAGCCCCTCCCGCCGGGGCTGGGGGGTGGCGGCGATTCAGCGGGTGGCCACTAGCGAGCCGCTGGTGGCCTAGAAGGGGGCGTCTTCGTCGCGACCGCCCGAAGGGCCTGCGCCGCCGGGACCGAGTGCACCCGGACCATCATGGTCTGGCAGTGAGCCCGGCATGCCTCCCGCGATGTCTCCCGCGAGTGGATCATTGGGCGCGTAGTACGTGGTCAGGTTTTCGAAACGCGCGTACTGGTTGACGAAGGCGAGGTGTACGGTACCTATCGGCCCGTTTCGCTGCTTGCCGAGGATGATCTCTGACATACCCTCGGTGGAGTTTCCGCTCTCGTCAACGGTAATCCCATACCGTTCCGCACGATAGATAAAGGCAACGACGTCAGCATCCTGTTCGATGGACCCCGATTCGCGGAGGTCCGAAAGCTGTGGGCGATGGTCGCCGCCACGCGTCTCGACAGCACGGCTGAGCTGCGACAGCGCGATAACCGGGACATCCAGTTCCTTGGCGAGCGCCTTCAGCGAACGTGATATCTGCGCAATCTCCTGTTCGCGGTTCGCGCTGCGGTTGGTCGTTGTCCCCTGCATGAGCTGCAGGTAGTCAACAATCACCAGACCGATGTCGTGCTCCGCTTTGAGCCGCCGGCACTTTGCGCGGAGCTCGAGAATCGACAGGCCGGGTGTGTCGTCAATGAATATCCGCGCTTCAGACAGCCGACTTGCCGCACGGGCAAGCTTCGGAAAGTCGTTTTCCCGCAGCCGTCCTGTTCTCGCAGCCTGCGCATCAACACGCGCCTCCGATGTTAGCAGACGTTGTGCAAGCTGCTGCGCGCTCATTTCGAGCGAGAATATTGCGATACCCACCGGGTCGGTCGGATGCAGGGCCGCGTTCCTCGCCAGGGCAAGCGAAAACGCCGTCTTCCCCATCGACGGACGTGCCGCGACGATGATCAGGTCTGATCGTTGCCATCCACCGGTTACGTTGTCGAGCGAACGGAAGCCGGTCGGCACACCCGTGATTCCGCTCTCCTGCCCGTGGATTGATTCAAGCTTTTCGAGCGTCTCCATAAGCACACTGCTCATGGACTGGGCCGCGCGACGCAGCTGCGTTTCGCTGATCCGGAATATCTCTGATTCCGTCTCGTCGAGGACCTCAAACGCATCAACGGTCGGGTCGTACGCGCGGGCGATGTTCGTCGCGAGCGTGTCGATCAGTTTCCGCAGGAGCGACTTCTCGGCGATGATTCGCGCGTGAAACTCGATATTCGCTGCCGACGCAACCTTCGTTGTCAAATCGGACAGGAAGTACGGACCGCCAACGTCCTCCAGTTGACCACGTCGCTTAAGCTCATCAGCGAGCGTGATCATATCGACGGGGTGTCCCTTCTCGAACAGGGACAACATCGCCTCGTAGATACGCGCGTGCCGAGGATCGTAGAACGCGTCGTCAGGCAGCACCTCGATCGCCTTTGGGATCGCTTCCCGTTCGATGAGCATAGCACCCAGTACAGACTGCTCAACCTCAACCGCCTGCGGTGGAAGGCGACCGCCGGGCGCAAGCGCACCTGATTGGCGCCGCGCGATAGTGGCTTCCGATCCGGCCCCTGATCCGGCGCCTACCGGATACCCGCCCATGGTATCATCGTTTCCCGACTGCATCAGATCGTAACGCCGGGCCGGGCGCGATGTTGTTCACCAGGGACTACTTCTTCGCGATGCTGATCTATCATGAGGTCAGCTCGTCGTAACGGGCCCGTAATGCCTGCACGTCTTCCCACGTGGCCGGCTTCCAATTCGGATTTCTAAGCAGCGCCGCCGGATGATAAGTCACCATCACCGGCACCCCGTGAAAGTCGTGGAAGCGCCCCCGGAGTGCCGACAGCGATGACTCAACGCCTAGAAGCGAAGTACCCGCCGTACGCCCAACGCAGAGTATCAACTTTGGCTGGATCAACATGATCTGCTTCAGGAGAAGCGGAAGATGCGCAGCCACCTCAATCGGCGACGGATTCCTGTTGTTTGGCGGACGGCTCTTGAGGATGTTCGCGATGTAAACATCACTCCGGGCAAATCCGATAGCCTGCAGGATCTTGTCAAGGAGTTGTCCGGCGCGGCCGACAAACGGCTCGCCTTTTTTGTCCTCGTCTGCCCCCGGGGCCTCCCCGATCACCAGGAGATCTGCAGCGGGATTACCAACGCCAAAGACGGGGTTGAGGCGAGACTCATCCAGCGGTATCAATACGGTCTCTGCAACGTACCGCTCCACGTCTGCGAGCGTTGTCATTTCGTGTAGCGGACTGTCGGCCGGTATTGCCGCACGAAGCTGCTCGTACGGCGGGTAGCCCGCTCCTACCCCAGTGAATGCGGGCTTTGACGATGCTTTAGTAGCTGACTTGTTCGCTGGTGTCACAACGGGCTCGGGAGCGGATTTCAAGGCGTTGTCGATCTCGTTTCTAGCGGCGGCCGGGAATTCCAGCGGGAGGGCACCACCGGCAAGCTCAACCTCGAACTCCAGGTACGACACAGCAGCCTGGAGCAGCGAGTCACTGCCCGATGATCCGCCGGGGCTGCCCGACGTGCCATCTGCAGGCGTCTCCTGGGCGATTTCAGTGGGGATGTCAGACGCTGAAGCCATACGGCAAACTAACAAAGGCGCGGCGACGGCTCAGGCCGTCGTATCCACAATCAGGTCACAAAGACTCACCCGAGCCTGTGGACAACTCGATCGAGTATTTCGTGAGCAACGCGGGCCTTTGGCATAACCGGCAACTCATCTTCTGATCCGGTCCGGTCAAGAATCGCTACGCGGTTTGTGTCACCGCCGAACTGCGCCCCTTCGTTTGTCGGATTGTTGACGACAATCATGTCGACGTTCTTCTTCTCAAGCTTCTGCCGCGCGTATGCAAGCTCGTCGCTGGTTTCAAGCGCAAATCCGACCAACACCTGACCACTCCGACGGCGCTCGCCGAGGTACGCAAGGATGTCGTCTGTTCGCTCGAGGGCCAGCGAAGCTGGTCCGTCGGTTTTCTTGATCTTCTTGTCGGATGGCGTTGCCGGCCGATAGTCCGCAACGGCGGCGGCCATCACGATCACATCCGCGTCCTGTTCCTGTTTGACGGAGTCAAACATTTCAGCCGCTGACTGCACCTTCACGACAGCGACGCCCGCTGGCGGATCAATGTTCGTTGGCCCCGACACGAGGGTCACGTTGGCACCGCGGTCGTGGGCGGCCTGCGCAATGGCATACCCCATCTTGCCGGACGAATGATTTGTGATGTACCGAACCGGGTCGATCAGCTCCCTCGTTGGTCCGGCCGTTACGAGTACCCGCCGCCCGCCGAGATCACCTTTTCTGCGGGCTGATTCATCGATTGCTGAGGCAATCCGTTCGAGTATCGCTTCAGGCTCGGGCAGGCGCCCCTCCCCGATCAGTCCTGACGCCAGTTCGCCGTGATCCGGCGGCATGACAATACCGCCGCGAGTGCGGAGGATCTCAAGATTTGCCTGCGTCGCGGGATGCACGTACATGTCGTGATCCATCGCGGGGCAGACGAGGAGCGGGCATCGGGCGGCGAGCGCTACCGCCGTCAGCATGTTTTCGCAGAATCCGTGCGCGAGGCGGGCGATGCTTTGCGCGGTGGCCGGCGCAACCACGAGCAGGTCAGCCCACAGCCCCAGTTCGATGTGCCTCGTCCAGCTTCCGCCCCCTGCACCCGCACCGTCGGGGAAGATGTCGGTGAGCACGTCCCGCTCCGACACGGTGCCAAGCGTCAACGGTGTCACAAATCGCGCGGCATCCCGCGTCATCACAACCTGAACGTCGACTTGCGCCTTGCGAAGGAGTCTTACGAGCAGCGGCGTTTTGTACGCAGCGATTCCGCCCGTGACGCCGAGGACAATGCGGCGGCCACGTAGCGTGCGGTTTACGTCCAAGCTTTGATGATCGCCGGTCACGCCTTCAGAGGGAGAGTGTCGTAGTGTGTCCTATTCGCTGTGTACGCGCCCGAGGAACCGTGCAACAAGGCTGATCGCCTCGTCTGTCGCCCGCTCAACGTCGTCGTTTACTACAACGCAGTCAAACTTGTCTTCGTACGTCATTTCAACACGGGCCCGTTTCAGGCGCGTGGCCACCGCGTCAGTGGACTCGGTGCCCCGCCCGGTAAGTCGAAGCTCAAGCTCCTTGAACGACGGCGGCGCAATGAAGATCGCAAGTGCCTCGTCGCCGAAGATCTCTTTGACTCGAAGTGCGCCCCTCACATCAATGTCGAGCAGAACCGGATTCTCGGGTGTCGCGTCGTCAACCTCATCGACCATCGTTCCGTATAGCAGGCCCGGGTACACTTCTTCGAACTCGATGAAGCGGCCCGCGCGCACCGCCTGGTCAAACGCCGTGGCAGAGATGAAGTGGTAGTGGACCCCGTCGGTCTCAGCGGGGCGCGGCCCACGCGTGGTTGCCGAAACCGAGAACCGGATGTTCGGCATGATGCGAAGAATGCGCCGCGCGATCGTGGACTTGCCCGCACCCGACGGCGCGGTAAGAACAACAATTCTCGGTGGTGGGCCGGCAGTGCTCACTACTCTACGTTCTCGACCTGCTCCCGGATCTTCTCGAGCGCCTCCTTCATCGTCACAACCGACCGGGTCACGTCAGCGTCATTAGCCTTCGAACCGACCGTGTTGACCTCCCGATTCATCTCCTGGTAAAGGAAGTTGAGCTTTCGTCCGGTTGGCTTCTTGGACGTGAGTGCCTCACGAAACTGACTGATGTGTGAGCGCAGTCGCACAAGTTCTTCGGTAATCTCAAGCTTGTCTGCGATCAGGACCAGCTCGAGCTCGAGTCTATCCTGATTGATCCGTTCATCCGACAGTACCTCAGCCAGCCTGTCGCGAAGTCGCTGCCGGGCTTCGTCTACGCGTACGGGAGCGCGATCCTCGACGATTGCGACCTGTCTTTCGATCTCCGAAACGCGCTGCTCGAGTTCGCGACCAAGGGCGTCACCCTCGCGGCCGCGCATTTCTTCAAGCCCGTCAATGGCAGCAGCAAGCGCTGCCTGTACGACGCGCCAGACATCGTCGGAGGAGCCCGAGTCATCTTCAGTAACAATCACCCCCGGAAGGTTCAGCAGGTGCTCCAGCTTCGGCCGGTCATTGATGCCCGCTGCTTTCCGGAGATCCTTGAGTAGCCGGGTGTAGCGCTTGGCGACGGCGGGATTGATCGAAACGTTCGAGCCCGTGCTGGCAGGGTGATCGATCTGGATCTGGGCCGTAATCCGGCCCCGCGCAAAACGCTTCTTTATGAGGTTCGTTATGTCGGTCTCCCATCGCGAGAGATCGCGGGGGCCGCGAACGACAACCTCACAGAACCGGTTGTTGACCGATCGCAGCTCGACGGTGGCCGCGAGCCCATCCAGCTCCGCGGTTGCCCGTCCAAACCCGGTCATGCTGAAGAGCATAGCAGCAGAATCCGCAGGGCGGAATTACGAGGCAGTTGCGTTTTGCGGAGAGGGTGGGATTCGAACCCACGGTACCCCGATAGAGGTACACACGCTTTCCAGGCGTGCCCCTTCAGCCACTCGGGCACCTCTCCCTGGTTGGAGGCCTAGACCTCCATGATCTCTGCTTCTTTCATCTGAAGCAGCTTGTCGATCTTCTCGATGTGGGCGTCGGTGATCTTCTGAACCGATTCCTCAGCCTCGTACCGCATGTCCTCGGGCAGGTTTTCCTCGCTCTGCAGCGACTTCACCTCTTCCTTGGCGTGCCTTCGAATATTGCGGATAGCGACCTTTGCCTCTTCGCCGCGTGCCTTTGCCGTCTTGACAAGATCAAGGCGCCGCTCTTCGGACAGCGGCGGCACCGGTACGCGTACAACCACCCCGTCGTTTGACGGATTCAACCCCATGCTCGCCGTCATGATCGCTTTTTCGATAGCCCCGAGCGAAGACGCATCCCAGGCCTGGACGACGATAAGATCCGGCTGCGGCGCTGAAATCGACGCGACCTGATTAAGCGGCATTTGCGAACCGTACACTTCAACGCGCACGTTCTCGATCATCGCAGGCGTGGCACGACCCGCTCGCACCGAGTGCAGCTCGGTTACGAGGTGCTGGTAGGCCTTGTCCATCGTTGCGCTGGACTCGCTGATGATTTTCTTCAGGTGCTCGTGTAGCATCAGTTTTCCTCTGTAGACCAGTAAACGAGGGTCCCGACGGGCTCACCTTCGACGACGCGTCTCAGGTTGCCCGGAGCATTCATGTTGAACACGATAATGGGCTTGCGGGATTCCCCGCAGAGCGTAAAAGCCGTTCGATCCATGACCTTCAGTTCGCGACGTAGAACCTCGTCTCCATCGATCGAGGTGAAACGCTCGGCGTCGGGGTATTTCTCGGGGTCCTGCGAATAGATCCCGTCAACGCGCGTGCCCTTCAGGATAACTTCGGCGTCGATTTCGAGTGCGCGCAGGGCTGCCGCCGTGTCGGTTGTGAAGTAGGGATTACCGGTGCCGGCACCAAAGATGACAATCCGCCCCTTTTCGAGGTGGCGGATGGCGCGACGCCTGATAAACGGCTCCGCGATCTCCTCCATCTTGATCGGCGACTGAAGGCGCGAAAACATGCCCGCCTGCTCAAGCGCATCCTGCAGCGCCATGGCATTTATCATGGTCGCCAACATGCCCATATAGTCGGCGTGGGCCCGGGTCATCCCGTTCGTGGCGTTCTGTACACCGCGAAAGATGTTGCCTCCACCGATGACGATGGCAACCTCGGTGCCGTACGTCTCGACTACCGACTTGATTTCATCGGCGTACTGGGCCAGAACGACATTGTCGATTCCGTAAGGCTTGTCCCCGAGCAGTGCCTCGCCCGACAGCTTCAGCAGTACGCGTCGGTACTTCGGTCCAGCACCATCGCTGCCGCCTCTGGGACTATCCTGTGGGCGTGCGACGACGGTCTCGTCAGGCGTGTCCGTTCCGGGCATGACGGCGGGTATGGAGACGTGAAAACGACAATTTTGCGAACGAGCAAACTACTGTCCGCCGCGCACTAAAAAAAAGGGGCTCCATTTCTGGAGCCCCTTTGGGCTACGCTCAGAATCTAGTCGCCCAGGGCAAAGCGGACGTAGCTGCTTACGCCGACGCCCGCGTTGTCCAGCAGTTCACGGACGCGCACCGAGGCGTCTTTCACAAACGGCTGCTCAAGCAGCACGTTGTCTTTGTAGTATCGCTCCAGTTTGCCGGTGGCGATCTTGTCGAGGATCTGGTCGGGCTTGCCCTCTGATCGCGCCACTTCGCGCGCGATCTCCATTTCCTTCTCCTTGACGTCTGACGGCACTTCGTCGCGTGAGAGTGCAACAGGGTTCAGTGCGGCAACCTGCATTGCAACATCGCGCCCAACCGATTCACGCTCACCATCACCGGTTACCTCAACGATAACGCCGAGGCGAGCACCGGGGTGGATGTACGCAACGGCCTGGCCCGAGGCTGACTCAACCAGTGCTACGCGGCGGATGTCGATCTTCTCACCGATCTTGCCCGTCATTACTTCCACGGCTTCAGCAACGGTGCCGCCTTCGAAAGGAAGGGCGAGCAGCGCATCACGATCAGCCGCGCCGTTGGCAAGCGCGAGATCCGCAATCGACTGCGCAAACGCCTGAAACTCAGCGTTGCGGGCAACAAAGTCGGTCTCGCAGTTGACTTCAACGAGGACGCTGGTGCCGAGGTCGTCGCTTGCAGCAGTTGCAATGACGCCTTCTTTGGCCTCCCTGTCAGCGCGCTTTGCAGCGACTTTCTGTCCCTTCTTGCGCAGCAGTTCTACGGCAGCTTCGAAGTCGCCGTTTGCTTCCGCAAGCGCCTTCTTACAGTCCATCATGCCGACGCCGGTTTCATCCCGGAGTCGCTTTACGTCTTTTGCCGAAATAGCCATCGCTGTTGTTGTCATGGTATGTTCCTCAACGCCGATCTTCGATTCCACTTGAGTGAATCTTAAGCGCTCGACGTTACTCCGATTCTGCCTCGTCCCCTTCGTCGCTGCTGTCGTCAGACTCCGCAGGCTCGGCCGCTTTTTTCTTTCCTTTGGCCTTCTTCGTAGCCTGCTCCTGCGCTGCCCGCTTGGCCTTTTCGGCCTCTTCCGCAGCTTGTTGCTCGGCGCGCGCGGCCTTACCCTCACTGATCGCCGAGGCGATTACGCCGGCGACGAGGTCGATGGACTTCAGCGCGTCGTCGTTTGCGGGGACCGAGAAGTTGACCAGGTCGGGATCACAGTTCGTGTCGACCATGGCAATGATCGGGATACCAAGCTTGCGGGCTTCTTTCACCGCAATGTGCTCCCGGTTGATGTCGACGACGAACAGGGCTCCGGGCAGTCTGGGCATGTTCGAGATACCCGACAGCACCTTTTCGAGCTTCTCCCGCTCGCGGTTCTTCATGAGTCGCTCTTTCTTCTTGAGCTGGCTCATGGTGCCGTCTTCCTCCATCTTCACGAGGTCCTCCATGCGGCGGATGCTCTTGCGGATGGTCTGGAAGTTCGTCAGCGTACCGCCAAGCCAGCGCTCGACGACGTAGGGAGAATCACAGGAGCTGGCGTGTTTGCGCAGGATTTCGCGGGCCTGCTTCTTCGTGCCTGCGAAAAGAATCTTCTTGCCCTGACGAGCAAAACGCTCAGCGGCGTCAGCCGCCGCGTCCAGCATTGTCTGCGTCTGCGTGAGATCGATGATGTGGATCCCGTTGCGCTCCATGAACACGTACGACTTCATCTTGGGATTCCACCTGCTCGTGAGGTGCCCGAAGTGTACGCCTGCCTTGAGAAGCGCCTCGACTTCTACGCGGTTCTTGCGCGGTGTCTGGCCTTTGGGGCCGGCCTGGCCCGAATCGATTTCCATGTATTTGTGGGTTGTGCCTCTACCGCCTTCCCCTGCCGACGAAGCCGATGACGATCACCGGCCACCCCGTCGCACATCCGGCGATATGAGTGATTGTAATAGTCCGGCGAGCGCTAGCGCTTCGAAAACTGGAATCGCTTGCGTGCCTTCGGGCGCCCGTACTTCTTGCGCTCCACCATGCGGGGGTCGCGGGTCAGCAGGCCGGCGCCACGAAGCATCGTGCGGAACTCCTCGTCAGACTGGACGAGCGCACGAGAGATACCAAGACGCGTCGCTTCTGCCTGCCCGGAGAGACCACCGCCATCAACGTTGACGAGCACGTCGAACTTGCCGACAGTCTCCGTCACGACAAACGGCCGCATGATCTGACGCCGTCGAATCTCGAGCGGGAAGTAGTCTTCGATTGGTCGCTTGTTTATCACAACCTGTCCCGATCCCGGGCGCAGATAGACACGCGAGATGGAGGTCTTGCGACGACCAATGGCTGAAAATTGAAGGGGAGCTGCCATGTGTTTCGAGATTGGGTTTCGACCTAGCCGAGCGTGAGCGTTTCTGGCTGCTGCGCTTCGTGCGGATGATCGGAACCGGCGTAAACCTTGAGCTTCTTGAACATTACGCGACCGAGGGCACCCTTTGGAAGCATACCCTTGATTGCATTCTCGACAATGAACTCCGGCTTGCGAGCGCGAAGTTCTTTGGGCGACTGCTGCCGCTGCCCACCCGGATAGCCACTGTACGAGGTGTAGCGCTTGGCTTCTTCCTTGGCACCCGTGAAACGGGCTTTCTCGGCGTTGATGACGATCACGAAGTCGCCTGTATCAACGTGCGGTGTGAAGTTGGGGCGGTGCTTGCCACGCAGGATGTGTGCGATCTGAGACGCAAGCCGACCAACGACCTGGTTCTCGGCGTCGACGACGTACCACTTCCGTTCGACATCACTGCCGCGCGCGCTGACCGTTCTGTAACTATTGACGTTCATCGTAACTGGGCCCAGGCCCGGGCGGAAAATTATCCGAGTTTCTGCTCTTCGCGTCGCCGGCGAGGATCGCCCAGGACGAGACCGCGAAAGCCCATTAATGTACGGCGCCGGTCAACGCGGCGCAATCCGGGAAGTGCGGTCAGCCCCAGGGAGAGAGCCAACGTGAGGCTCGCGGCGGCCAGGTAACCGACAATCGGCCACTATTGTGCCCGAGACCGTCTATTCTTAGGCAAACCTTAATTTTTTTGGCTGGGGAGTGTCACATCTGTAGGGAACGCCCCCCTATTCCCCGAGATCGGACGAGGTGCGCCCGCCGGGGTGACACAGAATGATCGTAAATCGTAATCGGTAACCCGAACCAGTTAGCACTGCCCGCGTCGCCATGATCGACGACCGCCCAGACAAGACGTTGGCCTCCCTGCTCGCGAGGCTGCCGTTCCGGCTAGACGACCTGGAGCACGTCAATGTGCTGTTCACGGCGTCACGTGCATCGGGCGATCGCGGAATGGAAGTTCAGATCGAATTGTGGACGTACTGCTTCGTCCGTCGCTACTTCTCGCTCAAGCTCGCGAGGGATGCCATAGCGCGGTCAAGCGACCTCGACGCCCTGATGGACCTTGCCTACAAGCGCATCCGCAAACGCACAGACAGCACGATAGAGCGCTACGGCTCGTGGGTAAGCGTCCTGTGCCGCAACACGTTCCTCAACTACGTACGGGACCGCCGAATCCACGTCTCTGATTCCGCTGTTGAACCTGCGGAGTCCCACAGCCTGCTTACGCGGTCGCGGGCCATGAACCCGGTTCTCTCGGGCAGCGAGGACCGACTCGACTGGGCGGTTGCTTTCACCGTGGTCGAGCTGGCCATTACGAGACTTCCACGTTACCTCCAGCGCGTTGCGCGACTGCGTATCCTCGACGACATGGACTACGACGGGATTGCGGTCGCGACCGGTCGGCCCGTTGCAACCGTGCGGGCATACTACCACAAGGCCGTTGGGCGCCTCCGACGAGATCCCTCCGTACGTCGCGTCCTCGGCCGCGACAACAACACGCCGACCACTACGAGGACGGCACCGCCGGCAACGCCCGACTCGGGGCCGGTACCAGATTCCAGCAAGAAACAACCAAACAGCCACGGCTGCGATTCAGCGTCCTTGCGGATTGATCGCTCACGAGGGTGACCATGACTGACACTGCCTTTGTCGAACTGCTTGATCGACTGGCCGAAGCCGGTCCCACCGAGCTGAACCAGATACTGGAGCAGGCACTGACGAGCCGATCCAGGCAACTGCTGTTGCAGGACGCCCTCGCATTTTACGGGCTCCTTGAAGCAGCCCGCATCCCTATTGATCGCACCCGGGAGCGCGCCGATTGGCTCCGAGCGGTTCGCCGTGGCCAACCCGACGCCACCGGGCGGTCAGGTTGGCTTCTGCAACGTTCGCAAAGAGACGACCCTGCCAACAAGCAGAACAAGCGGCGCGACATCGACCAACTGCGCCAGGCACTTAACGGGCTGAACGAACTGGAACAGGTACCCGATCCGGTGGAAGACTTCGTTCGTCGATCCGGGGTGTCGGCCGAAGAGTTGAACAGGCATCTGCCCCCGCGTGCTTCGAGGAACGAGGACCGTGTCGCTGAACCGAACAAGCCCCGCATGCGGAGCGTCGTCGCGGCAACTGCCGGAACGTTGACGTTGCTTGTTGCCGCATTCATCATACTTACGGCAGCGCTGTCATGGATGCCCGCATCGCCACCCTCCCCCGCCATCACGTGGGCGATGGCCGATGAGCGCATGGGGGCAAACTATGAAGGCCCGATCTATCGAGGCCTGGCCCAGCGGGCGCCGCCAGAAACCGCATACGCCGCAGCCGCAGCAGCGGGCGAGATAAAGAGCGCGTGGACGGCGCTACGGACCCACCGGCACACCTTCCTCCGTGATCAGCCCGCGTTTGACTCACGTGGGATTACTGTTGCGCGCACTCTTTTCGAACACGCGCGGCGTTACGAGGCCCTCCCGATCTCCATTCGGGGAGAAGCCGTGTATGGATTGGCGGTGACAGCGTGGATAGACGGCGACGCCGACGGTGCACGGCGTTTTCTCGCAGATAGCTCAATCGCCTTTTCCGCCGCTGCTGACCGCGGAACGGCCATGGTACGGGCCATCTCGGGTACCCTTGATTCCGATTCCGACTAGAATCGCCGTTATTTGGGTGTATCCGTACCCGCTCCGACTATCTCCTCTTGAAGGCGCCGTACCAACGCATAGTACTCGCGCTCTGCATCGCCGGGCTCACCGCTGGCTTGCACCACAAGCTGCAGCGAGCCGGCACCATGCCCGCACCGGAGGCTCCGCCAGCGACGGACCTGACAATCGCGCAGGAACGTTGCGACACACAGCCGAGCGTCAGCAGCGCAGCCGACAACTACATCGGGAGGATGGTCGGTGAAGCGCGCCTTCCATCGTCCACCGTTGCTGTGCTGGCCGGAACGGTCGACGTCGATGGGACGCAATACCATCGATTTGCTTTGCAGTTCGCCGACAGCGTCGAGGTCCGGGGCGCAGGCCTGGTCGTGTCAGTCAACGGTACATGCGAAGTGCGCCTGACAGCGCTGAATATCGATCGTCTCCCGGCAACGCTGCCGGTGGACCGCAACGCCTCGTCACAAACGCGCCAAATGGCCGCAAGCATTGGCACAGACGGTGATCACCTGTCGTGGCATGGGTCGGCCGTCGAAGTCGACAGCAGCGAGCCACTGATTGTTGATCGATGGGTCGCAGACGACCTAGCGTTTGTGGTTAACCGGGCAAACGGGCTGATGGCTAGGCAGGGCACGGTTTCCGGTCACGGTGCCTACCTGGCGGCTGATGAACACAACCTTGTCCGACCACTTCCTCGCGCGAGCACACCGGGTCGTGACTCGGCGCCCCGCACCTCGCCCGTGGGAACAGAAACCAGGGTAACCGGCAGCGGGCTCGCCTACCGGACAGATCCGCGTGCGGGTGAGCCGGAGTTGTTGCCGCTTCCCGGATTACTTGGTGACGGCCTACACCTATCCGGCGAGTATGTCTCGGTTTCGTCGCGCCGCTTCGACACCGCTGGCGAGCCGACGCCTAGCTCGGGCCCATCCGGCGAATTCGTGTATGAACCGGTTTCGAGCATAGACGCAAACTGCGTCCTGTACGTCGACGACTGCAGTCTCATCGACAACGTAAACGCGTACCACCATATTGATCGCTTCGCACGGGACTTCTGGATAAGCCGGTTAGGTGTCGATATCAACTTCGCCACAACTGTCTGGACACATACCAGCCAGACGGGTTCTATTGTCCACGGCGACACCATCAGACTGGGATCAGGCGGACTCTTCCTGAACAACAATGCGCTCGAAGACGATATCCTGTATCACGAATACACCCACGTCGCGCTGCGTCACCTGGGCTTTGTACCAGACGTGTTTTCGACAACCCAGCATCGAGCACTGGGGGAAGGATATTCTGACTACTTCGCGTTGACGTTCCTTGATCGGCCCCGTTTTGCCGACTGGGCTACGCGTTGTCCCCCGCGACTCGAGTGTGAGGGTCCCGAGGACTCTCAGGAGATACGCACGCTCGCCACGGATCCATCAGAATGGAGCTGGAACTACGGCGTCCCGTCTGTGCAACTCAAGTACGGGGTGTGTACGCGGAAGCATCTTGAAGACCTGAAGTGCAAGACATCCTGGATGACGTTCGACGAAACGTACGTCTGGGGCATGATCTGGGGCTCTACGCTTTGGGATATTCGGGAGGCGCTCGGGCCGGATGCCGCTGACGAGCTGGTCGTTACAAGCCTCGCACTAACCGGCGGACAGCTCCCGACATTTACGGCGGCATCAGGTGCGATTGTCCTCGCGGATGAGCGGGTTAACGGTGGCGCCAACGCGCCCACGCTGCGCGCAATCTTCGCGGCAAGGGGCATCACGCCGTTCTTGTCGGCCGGGACGAGTCGGGAGAATGCGGACGGGTCGCGCGTGGACCTGGAACTCGACGTCTGGCCGAATCCGGTTCAGTCAACGCTTCGGGTCACGGTGCGCGGCGCGATTCAGAGTTCGGCGGGAGATGTCGGTCACGTCAGCGTTTTTGACGCGAGCGGGCGCGCCGTGGCGCGTGTACCGATAGCAGTAGTGCCCGGGCAGCCTTCGCCCGTGGACCTTGACCTCAACGCGTTTGCCGCAGGCACCTATTTCGTCGTGGCGCAGGTCGGCAATAACTCAGCGACACGAACGGTAACGCGAATCAGGTAGCCCGACGCGGGTAGCCGGAATCAGGTAGCCCGACGCGGGTAGCCGGAATCAGGTAGCCCGACGCGGTTGACGGCAGCGTTACCTACGCGTAGGTGTTGAGCATTACCGGCATGATGAGCATGAGCATCTGCTCACCTTCGCCCTGTGCGGCCGGCGTAACCACACCTGCCCGGTTCGGCGAGCTGAACTCAAAAACAACGTCGTCGGTATCGACGTTGTTGAGGACTTCGGTCAGGTAGACGGCGTTGAATCCGATCTCCATGGGCTCGCCTTCGTACTCTGCGAGCACGGTCTCGTGCGCCTCACTTGAGCGCTCGATGTCCTCTGCTGAAACCTCGACCCGTTCGGGCTGGAGGTTCATGCGGAGCTGATGGGTCATGCTGGACGAGTAGAGGCCCACCCGCTTGACCGCAGCAAGCAGCGAATTGCGGTTCACCGTAAGCGTACGGTCGTTCTCAGCCGGGATGACCGCCTCGTAGTTCGGGTACGTCTCGGCAATCTGCCGTGCGAGTACGCGGGACTTTCCAAAATCAAACGCGACGTAGGAGTCGTCGACTGTCACCGAGCAGTCTTCGTCGGCGGCAATCTTCCCGGCCAGCGCCATGGCCTTCTCGGGTACGATGAACTCGATGTTCTCCTTGGAGGAGAGCCCATTGAGTGTCAGCTTGACGAGACGATGGCCGTCGGTGGCGACGGCGCGTCCGCGCGAACCGTGGATCTGGAAGAAGATCCCCATCATGGCCGGTCGCAGTGCGTCTTTCGAAACAGCAAAACCCGTCTTCTGTACGGCACGCTTGATGACGCCGCTGTCAGTCTTGATCACGGTGCCGTCTTTCATTTCGGGAAGCGACGGATAATCGGCGCCGTCCTGGCCGACCATCTTGTACACACCCTGATCGGTCTTAAGCGTGACGTTGAACTCCTCGTCGGCTGTAAAATCAACCGGGAGGTCAGGCAGCGCACGAAGCGTATCCATCACCCGCTTTGCCGGGACCGCGACCCGTGCATCCTTGGCCGTTCCGTTTGTCTCGAACTGCACCGACATGGTCTGGACGATTGAGATTTCCAGGTCGGTGGCACTCAACCTGAGACCATCCTTCGTACTCTCGAACAGAATGCATTCGAGAATCGGCATGGTGCTCTTTGTCGGTACGGCGCCGCCGACTGAGGCGAGCGCCTTCAATAGTTCAG
>JAUIJQ010000293.1 GCA_030431165.1 Rhodothermia bacterium
TCCTCTGCGATACACGAACCGAACGCAATGACATCGAGCGTTGGCTCGGCAAACGCAAGCGGATTCATGTCGGGGCTGCGCGTGGATGCACAACCGCCCCACAGTGACGCGGCGACCACTATGAGCACGAGTACCGGCAACGGCCGGGCTTGCTCATTCCGCGAGCCGTATGCGTCACTCGAAATACACATCTTGCGTTTCAATTTGCTATACCGGCAGGCAAACCTCGAAAGCCGTGCCTTCACCAACTACGCTCTTTACGTTGATCGTGCCCTGGTGCTGCCGAATGATCCGAGCGACGATGTCGAGCCCGAGGCCCGTGCCCTGGCCCGGCTCTTTTGTTGTGTAGAAAGGGTCGAAGATGTGCTCGCGGACTTCATCCGGCATTCCTGAGCCGTTGTCTGCAATGGTTACGCAGGCAACCGTGCCGTCCATGCGCGTCGAGATTTTGACTTCGCCGCCGTCGTCAATCGCATCGATCGCATTGTCGATCAGGTTAGTCCAGACCTGGTTCAGCTCACCCGGGTATGCGGGCACAGGCGGCAGATCGGGCGCATAGTCCTGAACGATGCGGACGCTCTTCTTCTTGATCTGATGACCAAGCATCGTGAGCGTCGAGTCGAGTCCGCCGTGCAGGTCAACCGGTTGTCGCTCGGATGACTGGTCCATGTGCGAGTACGCCTTGATCGATCCGACCAGCTCGGAAATCCGTGCTGACGCCCGCTCAACTTCTCCGAGCAACCGCTCTGCTGCCATCCCTTTTTCGATCCACAGGACAACGTCTGAAAGCGCGTCATCAGGTACATCCGCAGCAAGCCTCTCGAGGGCGTGGGTTGTAATGCCCTCGTCAGCAAGCACTTCGGCGACCACGTACGGGCGCGCAACGCTGTGGTCTTCAAGCCAGTCCGCGAGCTCGTCTTCGCGGTCTGATCGATCAAGCGCGGACACCGTTCCGGGCGTAGGCGCTGAACAGACAACAAGCGCGGCACGCGCCTTTTCAAGCTGCAGCGGCGACAAACCGTGCCCGGTGAGCCGTGATACCAGTGCGGGCATTGCATCAAGTCGCTCGCGCATCGAAGCGGCAGCGCGCCTGATCGCTGCCGCCGGATTATTTAGTTCGTGCGCAAGACCCGCGGAGAGCTTGCCCAAGGCAACCATTTTTTCCTGCTGCTGCTCGGTGCGTGATCGCTCTCGTACGCGGTCGGTCATCCGGGCAACGAGCCGACGCCCCACCTCGGGCATCCGGGTGATCATCTCCATGAAGTGGTCGCGGTGTATCCGGGCAAGTCGCGCCGGACTGGTTGCGACACCTTCTCCGTCATACCGCTCCAGTCGCGAGAACGGGAGCAATCCCGTGATCTCGCCTTCGCCAACCGAACTGAACAACAGCCGCTGGCCCCTTTTGACATTGAAGAACTGGAAGCTCCCTTCAACCACTATGATCATATGGTCTGCCGCGTCGCCCGGCTTTACGACGAGTCCGCCCGTCTCGAGGCGCATCTCGTCGGCAATCGACAGGAGCCATTCGAGCGACTCGTCGGGCTGGTCGGCGAGAATGGCGGCCTTTCGGATATCATCAACCGTCAGGTTGTGATCGTCAATAACAGATACGAGGGTCGGTTCCATCGGGCTGCCGGTCTGAGGGTAGACGAGTTTGTGGGACTGCCTTAGGTGGCGCTTCGCTAGAGTTTCGCGAGGTGCCTGTGGACAAACGCGACGGCCACAGATCCCTCACCCACCGCGCTTGCGACGCGTTTGACGGATTCGTGACGAACGTCCCCCGCCGCAAACACGCCGGGTACGTTTGTCTCCAGCAGGAACGGATCCCGCTCGAGCGGCCAGTTCTCTGTGTGCGCTTCTTTCAGGTCCGGACCAGTCAAGACAAATCCCCGGTCGTCGCGTGCTATGTGATCACCCAGCCAGTCGGTGCGCGGGGCAGCGCCGATGAACACAAAGAGGTACGGCGCTTTTATCTGTTCCCTAGCCCCGTCCCGCGTTACGACAGTGACGCACTCCAGCCGATCGGTGCCCTCGCAGGCTTCGACCGTGCAGGTGTACCGGATATCAATCCGGGGGTGTGACTCGATTCGGTCAACGAGATATTGACTCATGCTCGCGGCAAGCGACGTACCGCGCACGAGCATCGTCACCTGTTTTGCGTACTGCGCAAAATGGAGGGCTGCCTGGCCCGCCGAGTTGCCCGCCCCGACGGTCAGCACGTGCTCGTCTTTGCACAGAATCGCTTCGGTCATGGCGGCACCGTAGTACACGCCGCGACCAGTCAGGCCATCCGCCCCGTCAGCGGGAAGTCTACGCCAGTCGACCCCCATCGATAACATCAGGGCGTGGCAGGACACCGTACTGCCATCGTCAAAAGAAATCTTCTTGTACTGTCCGTCGATTTCAAGCGCCTGCACTTCCCGCGGCGTCAGTATCTCGACGCCAAATCGCTGCGCCTGGGCCGTTGCGCGCCGGGCGAGGTCGCCACCCGAGAGGCCTGCGGGGAATCCGAGGTAGTTCTCGATTCGCGACGAGGTCCCGGCCTGGCCGCCTGTTGCCTCGCGCTCGATGAGGACGGTGGACAATCCCTCCGACGCACCGTACACCGCACACGCAAGACCCGCCGGGCCACCACCAACGATTGCCAGATCGTAAAACTCGTTGCCGGCAGACGTGCGCATGCCGACGTGGCGAGCAAGGTCGGGCGTGGTTGGTCGGTTGAGCCGTTCACCACCAGGCAGAAGCACAATGGGAAGCTCGTCGGGCGCGGGCGCCTTTTCAGCCGAGCCGTCTTCGTTTCCGTTTCCGTTTCCGCCGAGCCCGGCGTCAGCGGATTCAACATCGACAAACTCGTACGGCACGCCGTTTCGCGCGAGGAAGTCCCTGATGCGATGGCTGTCGGCGCTCCAGCGATCACCGACAATCTTCAGACCACGGTAGCCGGGTCGATACGCCGCGCGCCAGGTTGCGAGCAGGTCATCGAGTACCGGGTACAGCTTTTCGTCCGGCGGGTCCCACGGTTTCAGCAGGTAGTAATCGACGCTGGAGTCGTTGATAGCCGATATCGCCGCATCGGTGTCGGCGTAGGCCGTGAGCAGGGCCTTCCTGGCATCCGGATAAAGCTGCGACGCCTGCGCGAGAAAGCCGACGCCGTCGAGTTGCGGCATGCGCTGGTCAGACAGGAACAGGGCGACGGGATCTTCGCGCTTACGCAATTCGCGGATGGCGTCGAGCGCGTCGTGGCCCGAGGATGCGCGGACAATCCGGTATTCTTCAGCGTAGTGCTGTCGCAAGTCGCGCGCAATGGCACGCAGCACTTCGGGGTCGTCATCAACTACGACAATCGCTGGCTTGGGGGCGGATTTATCTAGAGCCATTCGGGTAGAGTTTGCCGGGCTGCATTTACAAACCGGGCCAGACGTCGTTCCACGTTCCAGCCGTGCACGGCCCGCGCCTGTCGGTCACCACTGCGCCTGGCACCACTGCGCCTGGCACTGCCGGACTGTGCACGGTACCTATATTGGCTGACATGACAAACCCGTTCGACATATCCGGCCGAGTTGCCGTTGTTACCGGCGGCTACGGCGTCCTGGGAGGGAGTATCGCCGCCACGCTGTCAGCGGCAGGGGCGCGCGTAGCGGTACTCGGCCGCCGCGCTGATCGTGCCGCTGAGCAGGTCGATGTACTTGAGTCCAGCGGGGGCACGGCCATGCCCATCGTGGCTGACGTGCTGGACCGTCCCGCGCTTGAGCGCGGTCGAAAAGCCGTGCTCGAAACGTGGGGTCGCGTCGACATTCTCGTAAACGCGGCCGGCGGAAATGTCGCGCGGGCACGCACCGATCACGGTCCTGCCTTTGACATGCCGATCGAGGCGTTTGACGAAGTTGTTCGGCTGAACCTGCACGGTACGGTGCTACCAACGCTCGTATTTGCAGAAGCCATGACGCAGAATAGAGACGCAGACAAAAGTAGGAGCAGCGCGAGCCGGAACGACGATCGCGCCAGTGGCCCCCGCGGAAGCGTCATCAACATCTCGTCGATGGCGGCAGACCGCGCAATCAGTGGTGTATCAGGCTACTCGGCAGCGAAGGCGGGAATCGACAACTTCACGAAGTGGATGGCCGTCGACCTCGCTCGGCGCTGCGGCGACGGACTCCGCGTTAATGCCATTGCCCCCGGCTTCTTCATCGCAGCTCAGAACCGCGACGTGCTTGTCGGCCCTGATGGCTCCTACACCGATCGGGCCAGGCAGATCATCTCGATGACGCCGATGGGCCGTTTTGGCGATCCAAGCGAGCTGAACGGAGCTGTGCTCTGGCTTTGCAGCGACGCAGCTTCGTTTGTGACCGGCACTGTCATCCCGGTGGATGGAGGATTCAGCGCCAGCAGTGGTGTGTAGAGCGGCGTCTAGCCCTCGCCGTCACGCACAAAGACGAGGTCCCGCCCGACGAATCGCTCCAGGTCCACGGCGCTCTTCAGATACGCGCGCAGTGTGTCCAGGTACAGGATGCTCTCCTCGACATACGCACGTCGCGCATCCAGCAACGCGGTCAACGAAACCTGTCCGGCGCGATAACCTTCTTCGGCCAGGAACAGCAGCTCTTCGCTTCTTGGCTGCATCGTGTCACGGTACCGGACTACGGCAGCGGCGGCTTCGTCATATCGGCGCCACGCCGACTCAGCAGCCGCGGCAAGCGAAATCGCCACGTACTCCTCAGCCCGCTGTTGCTCGATGATCGCTGCACGCGCTGCACGCTGCCGCGGGCGCGTCGCGGGCCACAGCAACACCGGAAGACGCAGGCCAACAGAAAAGCCGTACGTGTTGAATCCGTCACCCAAGTCCTGCGGGAAGAACTCCAGATGCAGATCGGGAAGCAACGCGGTGCGTTCTTCACGAAGGCTCGCACGGGCGGCATCGACACGCTTTGATGCCGCTGACCTGTCTGGTTGATCAGTTGACCCGGCCGCAACTTCGGCAAGACTTACGTCAATCCGGGTGAAGCCGAGTGGACCCGGGGACGCAACTGTGGTTGCCTCAGCCGCAGCCGCAGCCGCAGCCGACGTTGAGATGCCTG
>JAUIJQ010000294.1 GCA_030431165.1 Rhodothermia bacterium
CTACCGGCAGCGAATGCTTATTCCGACATCGCCCCAAACGCGGCCCATGCGCAGCACATGACCACGCACATTTTCGTTGCACTTGGTCAGTGGGATCGCGTCGTTGAAAACAATATCCGAGCCATGAGTGTCCAGGACGCTGATCGCGCCGCGCGCGGACGTGAACCCAATGCTTGCGGTCACTACTCGTCCTGGCGACACTACGGTCACCTGCAGCTCGGCCAGGTTGCCGAGGCAGAAGCGCTGATGAATGCGTGCCACGCACGTGCGATGTCTGACGACGCTTCAACGGGCGAAGTCGGTTATTTCACTTCAATGCGCGGTCTCCACGTGCTCGACCTGGGCCCCTCAGAATCAGCCGGCACCTGGGACCTGCCGGCTGATCACAAATTACTCGCAGCAGGTGACGCCCGTTGGGCATCACTGCAGGCATACCTGTTCCTTGACGCGTACCGCGCTGTAGAGGACGGTCGGCTGAGTGACGCTCGACGAATTGCGGCGCGGTTCCCCCGCGATGACGATCACGGCGCCATCTACCGGATGCAGCTTGAAGGGCTGCTCGAGATCGCAGGTGGGCGCACGGATGCCGGACTGGCGCTGCTTCGAGCCTCCACAGACGCCGAGGCCGCTCTGCCGTTTGCGTTTGGCCCACCCGAGATCATCAAACCTACGTACGAATTGCTCGGTGAACGGCTTGTTGCCGCGGGCCGCATCGATGAAGCCCGCGAAGCACTTAGAACAGCCGAAGGTAGAACGCCGGGAAGAGCAGCGCTTACGACCGCGGTCGCTTCGCTGTCATCGTCTGCCTCCTGATCAGTCGTTTATCGCGTCGCCTGTGAGGCGCGTACGGTCCGTGTAAGCTGTTCGGCAATTGCCTGACCAGACAGGAACGCCGCCTCAACGTTCGACCCCTGACACCAGTCCCCCGCAACCCCTATTCCCAGGTCGGCGTCCCAGACGCAGCCATCCGGTCGCGGATTTTCGCACCGTGCAAATCGCCATCGGTGAGCGATCGCCTCAACCGGCGCAACGCCGGGCTGGCCGAGCAACTCGAAAAAGGCCGACGTCAACCGTTGCTGAACAAACTCACGGTCTGCCTCTAGATTGACTTGCGACCAGTGCGTGCTTCCGTGCACGACCCAGCACTCATCGGGCGCGCGGCCGGGTTTACTCGAGTTGCGTGCCACCCAGGACAACGGATACCTGATCCCGGTGCCCTGAGCTTCCGGCTGATGGCTCATGCTGCGAGACGCAAAAACACCGTCGAACTTCACCGGCAATCGCTTCTCAAATCTGAGTATTACCGACCAGCACGGAAGCATCCGCGTGCCCGAAACGCTGCTTGCGAGCGACGGCGTCCCCCGCAGAAGAACAGCGGCCTGCTCTGGTGGTACCGTAAGAATCACGTAGTCGAACAAACCGATGTTGCGTCCGGCGTCGTCATCCAGCGTCCATTGGCCACCCGGTGTGCGAGCAACACGAGCAACGCGGCATCCCGTTGATATCTCGAGTCCGGCACTCAGATACCGTGTGAGCGCGCTCATACGAGGTCGCCCCACGTAGCGCCTGACCGAGTTGTCGGTCAATGGCACCGGGCGCCCGTCGCTGATTACACCAAGCCGCCCGTGCCACTGATCAACGATTCCGTCGTCAATCCATTGCGCAACTTGCTGCTTGAATCGATCGTCCCGAGCCGTGAAGTACTGGGCTCCGTGGTCGGCGGTCGTCGAGGCAAGCCGCTTGGACGCCATGCGTCCACCTGGCCCACGGCCCTTGTCCAGGACAAGCACGTCCAGGCCGGACTCAACAAGGGCCCGGGCCGCGGTCAAGCCGGTCATGCCGGCTCCTATGATGGCTACCCGCATTAGCTGTGGTTGATTATGACGTCCGGCACCTATCTCACGCGAGCAGGCTGCGTAACATCCACGCGTTCTTTTCGTGAATCTGCATCCGTTGCGTCAACAGGTCGACCGTTGGCTCGTCGTCAGCGTCACTTGCCACGGGAAGAACAGAACGGGCCGTCCTGGAGATGGCTTCCTGCCCAAGTACCAACTGGCGAATCATTTCTTCAGCGTCGGGCAGACCCGTTTCTTCGGTGATCGACGACAGCTCGTTGAACTGCTGGAACGATCCAGGTGCGGGTGATCCAAGTGCGCGGATGCGCTCCGCGATCTCGTCGACCGCCGCGGCAAGTTCGGTGTAGTGCTCCTCGAACAGCGCGTGCAGCGTAAAGAACATCGGACCCTTTACGTTCCAGTGGAAGTTGTGCGTCTTCAGGTACAGCGTGTACGAATCAGCGAGCAGGCGGGATAGTCCGTCTGCAATCTCCTTGCGCTGTGCTTCGGGGATACCGATTTCGATCGGCATTTCGTTTTGAGTCATGGTTGCTTCCATTCGATTTTCCTCACGAACGATTAGTAAGTAACTCTCCGGATCCCGCTGCGAGCCACCGCACAAACGGATCCACCGTTTCAAACACCTTCACCTGCGGGATGCGAGCGTCCCGCCGATCGTCGATGGTGACACCACGCAGCGCACTTCCGCCCAACGCCAGACTGTACGGATGCCCCATATCATACATTCGGTCAAGCAGGGTCACGATTGACCGGGCCTCAGACAACCCACGAGGCTGCATGAGCGACACGCACACGAGTTCTGCTCCCAATGACAACTGCTGCGTCGCGAACTCTTCGGTCGGAACGTTCAGCCCCAGGTAGGTTACCTTCCATCCGGCCTCCTGCAGAAGAAGGCGCACCACGAGAGCGCCAAGTTCGTGCTCCTCAGATCGGGCACATCCAACGATTGCGTGCGCACGCTGCGCGTTCTCTTCTTTCTGTCGGATGGTAAACAACGTGACGAGCACGTCACGCATGGCCTGCGTCATGCGGTGCTCATCGCCAATCGTAATGGAACCGCTGTGATAAGCGGCCCCAACCCGATCCATCGCGTGCCCGACCACGGCGTGGAGCAGGGCGTGTAGCGAGAGTGGGTCGTGGTCTTCTCCCGTGAGGGCGTACTGGATAATCTCAACGACGGATCCCGGGCTTCCGTGCTCTAGACGCTCATAGCAGAGCAACGCCAGCTCGTCAAAGAGTGCGGCTCGCACCGCCTGATCAACGGCGACCCAGACATCGCTGGCGTTCGCACCGAAGACGGCCAGCGGCGCGTCAATGGCGTTGGCCCGCGCATACGCAACCAATGACGATACGGGGATTCGTCGGTGCCCACCCGGCGTCAGCCAGCATTCCAGGTCACCGGCGTTACACCACCGCTTGACCGAGGACTCGTGGGAACCGAGCAGCCGCGAGGCCTGCCTCGTTGAAACGGATACGGGCGATGTTTGAGGTGTTCTTGTCGTGGCCACAGGTCCACAAACAGATTCAAATAACGATCATTTGTTGTATATACGAACGTTATGACACACTGATTCCTCGTTCATTATATCTTATTACGACCACAGCCCAGCTTGGTCTTTTTGCTCGCACGCCGCGCGATCCAGCAGCCCGCCCCAATTATGAGCCGTATGTCGACCTTTCACGCCGGCCCCACCGTCATCGATGCCGCCATCGGTGCCCTCCTTTTCCTCGGCGCCGCACTGGCCCCTGGATGCACCCACGATGCCGCAAATCCTGCCACGCGCGACACGAACAAAGGAGACGCCGTGACAGGTGATCAACATGGACAGCACGCCGGTTCAGGTGACGCACCGGCACTGGTACTGGGATCCTTCGAGGACGACTACGCGATCACCTACACAATCACCAAGACAGCCTGGCAGCAGCACCCCGCACCGCCGCTGTCGGTCGTCGAGTGGGACAGCGCGGCCCGGTACGTGATTGTACGGAACACACCGAATGACTCGCTCCCAGGCCCGCGGTTCACGCGCATTGATTGGCTCGCGCTCGACGGGTTTCCACCATACACCTGGGCTTATTGCTACACCGTCTACGACGCAGAGGACGTCACATCAGCGCGCAACGTGGATCCGCCGCAACGCGATACGCCACGTTCGGGCTGCAACGGTTTCCCGTTCAGCCGAATGAAAGCTCGATGATTGGGCACGCCGTATTGGGCGCTGCCCAGCGTTTCACGAGCCGCTAATCAACCCACTCCGCGACAAAGACGTTGGTGTCGCGTGGGTCTACCGCGTTTCGATTCGACGAGAAGACCACATACTTGCCATCGGGCGAGAACATAGGAAATCCGTCAAACGTGCCCGAGTGTGTGAGTTGCTCCACCCCGGTTCCGTCGATGTTCACCATGAAGATGTCGAACAACCGCGGCTCGGTATCGATAACGTGGTGATTCGAAGTGAAAAGGATCTTCTCTCCCGAAGGATGGAAATACGGGGCCCAGTTTGCACCCGGTAGTTGTGTCACGCGTTCGACATTGGACCCATCGATATCGGCAATGAAGATATCCAGCGCGTTGGGCTCAACCTTGTCGTCATCCAGGAGCGACCGATAAAGTGTGGCGGCTTCGCCCGTTGGTCGACTTGCACGCCAGACAATCTTCTTCGAGTCCGGCGAGAAAAACGCGCCGCCGTCGTAGCCAAGCTCGTCGGTAAGCTGCAACAGGTCGCCGGTTGCGAGCTCATAGCGCCAGAGCTCAAGGTCTCCCGATCGTGTTGATGTAAACACAATGTAGCGACCGTCTGGCGACACCGTCGCCTCGGCGTCATAGCCTTCACCGCCGATGAGCAATTCCGTGTTGCTCCCGTCAGCGTCCGTTACGTAGATATCGTACGTGGGGTAGATCGGCCACACGTAGCGACCTGCCGCGGAGAACACAGGAGCGGGGCACTCGGCGCCACCTTCGTGCGTGGAGCCGTATACAATCCGTCCGTCGGGCAGAAAGTAGCTGCACGTTGTTCTGCCTTCTCCCGTCGAAACAAGCTGGTAGCGAGATCCATTCTCGAGATCTGATCCGTCTGCGTTCATGACGAAGATCTGGTCACAACCCTGCGGGTTGATCTCGGCGAAGTCGCTCTGGAACACGAGCTGATCACCCGCCGGATTCCAGTAGGCCTCAGCGTTGTTGCCACCGAATGTGAGCTGACGGATGTTGCGGAAATG
>JAUIJQ010000295.1 GCA_030431165.1 Rhodothermia bacterium
GCGCTACACATCCGATCGTCGCTTCAGTTGGACCGTATTCGTTAAAGATCACGACGCCATCACCAAGTTGGGCCGCAATGTCGCGCGCAACATCAGTACGCAGGTTTTCACCGCCCAGGATTACGGTCTTCAATGACTCGCCGCCAAGTCGTGCCTGCAGGAAGATCGGCACGTGACTGGGTGTCATCTTGATCACGTTGCAGCGATCTTCGCCGAGAACGACGGGCAGCGCAGTGCCCGCATCGTCAGCATCGTCATCGTATACGACGGTCGTGCCGCCCGACGCCAATGGCACAAAGATCGACGTCAGGGTCAGGTCCACGGCAGGATTCGTAAACACCGGCATGGTGATCGGCTGACCATCGCGCGCGTACGTATCCACTGCCCAGTGGACGTAGTTCGACAAAGCACGCCGACCAACGCGGACGCCTTTCGGCTCACCTGTTGAGCCCGAAGTGTAGATCACGTAGGCCGCGACACCGTCGTCAATTTCCGAATCCAAGTCTGCGGTAGTGCCTTGCTCGTTCTCTTCGCGAACCCTGAGAACATCGTCCAGCAGTAATGAGCGACACCCCTCGTAGGTCTGCCCTTGGTCGGCTCGATCAAGGACGACAACCCTTGCACCCGAATTGTCAACCACGAACCGTCGCCGTGCAGCGGGCGCTGACCTGTCAACCGGCAAGAACGTGGCACCCACTTCGAGCGCGGCCAGCATGAGGACGACCGTACTTCCTGAGCGCCGGATATCGATCGCAACCACATCACCCGGCTCTACACCCGCGTCAACGAGCCTACGCACGACAGCATGCACACTGGATCGCAGTTCGCGATACGAGTAGACCGTGTCACGAAAAACCAGCGCCGGCGCTGACGGCGTGTCAACGGCGGACTTCCAGATCGTTGCAAGCACATCCGGCACATCCGGCACCTCCGGTGCGTGAGGGCCACGACCAAGATTGATCAGTGCCTTCCTCTCGGGGAGTGAGAGAATATCGACCTCGTCTATGACGGCATCGGGCTCGTCCAGAAACGAGCGGGCTACTGACTCAAAGTGTGCGACGAACCTGTCCGCGTTGTCCGTCCCAAAGACCGCTTCGTTCAGGTCAACAAAAAGTATCAGATCCCCGGTTGCTCCAAAGTCATAAACCTGCAGTCGCACGGCATGGTGTGGATCGGCATGGCCAGAGTGGATCCATTCGGCCGACGTATCCATACCAGAAAAATCCGGATACGCCGCTTTGATGTAGTTGAGCACAACTCCTGCGCCAAACGGTACGCCCGCGCCGGCACCGGGCACGGCAAAGCGAAGAAACGTTCGCGTCTCTGATGCCACCTTCTCCAACAGTGTAGCGAATGTCTCACCAGCCTCAACATCGACCCCGTGTTCGAACATCTCAATCAAGACACCCGCCGTTCGCTTTGCGGCTGCCCGGGACCGATTGTGCGACGGAACCAGAATGCGGTGTTGCGACTGACCCGTGACGCGATAAAGGGTGGCGTAGAGCCATGTCGCCAGTACATCAAACAGCGCAGCGTCCTGACTTAGCGATGTGCTGTCACGCGCCACAAAACTGAGAAGCCGGTCCCTCCAGTTTGCGCCCGGATCACAGCGAAGCCGAAGCGCGCGAGTGGCCGTTCGACCCGCATCACGACCGTAGTATCGCGGTGACGGATGCTCCTTGTTGGCCACTTCTTTCCAATGACGGCGAGCCGACTTCCCCATCGACGATTCAGAGAAACGCGCGAGATCATCGAGGTAGTCCGACATCTGCGGCTGACGCGACGCCGCGTCCGGGCGATCTCTTTCTCCGTTCAGTATGTCGGTGTCTGATCGCGCGCCCCCGTCCAACAGCTGTTCGTACTCATTGGAAAGGGTCTGAAAGATCACGCCGAAGCTGGATGCATCTGTCACCAGGTGATGCTGGCACAGGAAGAACACGTACCGCCCGCTGTCGATGCGCAGAAGAGCGGGTAAGCTGAGTTGCTTGTCCAACGGAAGCGACGCAGCCGTGGCTGCGCGCATCCACCGCCGCGCCTCAGCAACGGGGTCTTCCGCCCGCGACACGTCTACCAGAGGAAGTTCATACGGGACGTGGGGTAACACCCGCGCCTGGGGCTCCCCGTCGACGTGAACAAAAACTGTCCGCAGCGCCTCGTGCGTCGCGACTGTCCGTCCAAAAGCGGCACGAAACAGATCAACATCGATTGGACCTTCGATGCTAAACGCAATCGCCATATTGTACAGAGGCGATTCGGGATGCAATTGCTGGCCCGCCCAGAAAAGTTGCTGCGTTGGACTCAGTGCAAGACACGCTGAAGGACGCTCTGAAGGACGCTCTGAGAGACGCTCTGAAGGACGCTCTGCAAGACGCTCCGCGGCACTATGTTGCTCAAGGTCCGGCCTCATCCGTCCGTGCGCTCCAGATAGGCTTCGATCGCCGCTACGGTCCTGAAGTTCTCGATGACAAGATCAGCGGGAGGAATCTTTATCCCGGCTTCGCCTTCGACAAACGATACAAGCCACATTATCGCAAACGAATCCACCAATCCGCTTGCAAGCAGGTCGTCATCGCGACCAACCGCGACGTCACCGTCAAGTAGCTCGGTGTTGATATAAGCGATGATTTTGTTTCCCGTCTCGGTCATTTCAAGCGGCAGGCTGTGGCGCTGAGAGTCGCGTTTTTAGTTCACGTCTATCGATCTTCCCGCTTGTCGTCAGCGGCATGGTAGCGACTGACTCCACGCGCGCAGGCATTGCGTAGTCAGGAAGAAAACGGCGGGCGTATTTGGTTATGTCGTGCGATGAGCTATCGTCGTCAACTGCAGTGCGCACAACGCCAATGATCGCTTTCCCTCGATCAGGCAGGTCGACGTCGATCGCCGCGGCTTCCAGAACGTCAGGGTGCGACGCCAACACGCGCTCCACCTCGTCCAGCTCAACCCGATATCCTCGAATTTTGATCTGGCGGTCACGGCGTCCAACGAACCGCATCAACCCATCGTCTCCCACCGCAACCATGTCGCCGGTGCGGTAATAGCGAACCGTTTCGCCCGCATCATCCGACAGCACGGCAAAGGCGTCCTTGTTGAGGTCGGGGGCGTTGTAGTATCCAGACATCATGGTTGATGTCGCGACGAGCAGCTCACCGACCTCGCCGGGCGGCACCTCCACCCCGTCTTCGCCGACGACACGCCCCGCCGCGGCAGGCCACATGGTACCAAGCGGCACGGGCGTCGTGGAAGGTTCATCAACAAACGACCGCGGGACATTGTAGAACGTACACTGGTTGACCTCGGCTGGTCCGTACACATTCGAAAACCGGGCGCGCGGCAGCATCCGCATCAACTCTTGCAGGCGGCTCGGCGGAAATGGTTCGCCGCCAAAGAGGACCCAGCGAAGCGAATCCAGCTTCCTCTCGCGCAATACGCCACGATCGAGCATCTGGGTCAGCGCCAACGGCACCGAGTACCATACCGTCAGCCGCTCGTCCTCAATCAGCTTCGACATACTCGCCGGCATGACCGAATGCGCCTCGGGAATGACCACCGTCGTTGCGCCGCACATTGGTCCTGAGAAATAGTCGAACGTCGACATGTCAAAGTGCAGCGGCGAATGATTGCTCAGGCGGTCGTCCTCGTTGACACCGTACAACCGGGCCGCCTCTGTCGCATAGGCGAGCGCACTCGCGTGCGTGTGAGCAATTCCTTTCGGTTCGCCGGTAGATCCCGATGTAAATATGATGTACGACAGGTCCGTTGGGTGCGGCGTAGTCAGCCCGCGCATACCGGACATGCCCGCGACATCGTCAGCGAACACCCAGTGGTCGCACACCAGTTCGGGGTTTGCCGCGCTGTAGTGAGTCCGATCAACGTCGAGTACCACGGGCGTTGCCCCAACCCTACTGATCTTGGCGGCCAGTCGTGATTCGGTGACAACCAGGCTGATGCCGCAGCGCCTGACAATTCCCTGGATTCTCTCAGCACGCGCGCGCGGATCAAGAGGGACGTATGCGCCACCCGCGGACATAACTCCGTAGACCGCTGTTGATCCGAGCAGCGACTTGGCGAGGTGGACGCCGACCCGATCTCCCCGCTCTACCCCGCGATCACGCAATACCGAGGCAAGCCGACCGGCGCTCTCGAGGAGCTGTTCATAAGTCAGCGAAACACCCTCGTATCGAAAGGCAACGCGGTCGGGCCAGCGGTCGGCCGAGCGATTGACGATATCAACTAACGTCTCGTGCTTCACAGCCCCAACAACCTCGCCACGATGTTACGCTGGATGTCGGATGTCCCCGCATAAAGAACCCCGCCAATTGCATCGCGCAGGTCACGCTCTACCTCGTTTACCGTCATGTAGCCCGCGCCACCAAACGTTCGGATGGCATCCATTCCCGAAGCCACAAAGCTCTCGCTGAGGTGCAATTTCAGAAGCGCCGCTTCCATCATGGCGGGCTTGTCCATCTTCTTCAGCCACGCCACCTTGTACAGCAACAGGCGGCTCGTCTCCAGCCGCAGACGCATGTCGGCAATTCGGTTTGAGACGGACTGGTACTTCCCTATGGGCTTGCCGTATTGCTTTCGCGTTCGTGCGTAGGTAATGGCCTCCTCGAGCTGGCGCTCCATAGCGCCCAGGTGGCTGGCAAGGATGCAGCATCGCTCGTATTCGAGCGATGCATTTGACAGACTGAAGCCGCTTCCTTCAGGGCCAATACGATTGGCCTCGGGGACAAAGCATCCGTCGAAGTGGATCTCGCCGATCGGCACAGTGCGCAGACCCATCTTTTGGCGCACTGGGCTGAACGACACGCCCTCCATGCCACGCTCAACAACAAACGCCGTGATGCCCCACTTACCCAACGCCGGATCTGTTACGGCGAGAATCAGCGCCAGATCAGCTATCGGGGCCAGACTGATATATCGCTTTGTGCCGCCAAGTAAGTAGCCCTTCGATCCGTCACGCTCGATTGGTGCCGCCGACGTTTGCATCGAGAACACGTCTGACCCGGATTCCTCTTCGGTGATGGCGTGGGCGCCAATGTGCTCACCTGAACACAGTCCGGG
>JAUIJQ010000296.1 GCA_030431165.1 Rhodothermia bacterium
CGGCCTCGTCAGATAGCTGCTGCATGCCCTCGGTGGGCGCACGACCAACCTCTTCCATTTGCTCGGCAAGCTCTTCGAGTCGCTCTTCAAGCGCTTGCATCTGCTCAGCCGAGAGCTCCTGCTCTGCCGCTACATCCTCGCGGTCTTCCTGGGTCTGCTCCTCTGTCGCGCCCTCCTGCTGCTGCTCATCAATTGCCTCCGTTTGCTCCCGCAACTCCTCCTGGCGCTCGGCGAGTTCGTTAGCCATCTCAGCGACCTCTTCCAGTCCCTGGCGTACACGCAGTTCCTTCAACAAGTCCAGGCTGCGCTGCAGGCGCTCCTGAAATTGATTCTCCTGGAACTCGAACTCGTTCAATGCCTCCTGCATCTTCTGCAGGTCCATGTTGTCCATTGCCTCCCGCAACGTCTCGAGGGCGTTGTGCAACTCATCAGACTGGATCTCCTCCATGACGCGCTGGAAGTCTTCGAACAACTGCATTGTCTCCTCGCTGACAACGCCCTGCTCCTGCATCTCGTCGTTGATCTCACGCATCTGCTGCGTCAGCTCATCAACGGACTCTTCCATTTCCTGCTGCGCCTGCTGTAGCCGCTCAAGCTGGCGTTCATCTTCCCAGTCCGGCGTCGGGTTCTGACGAAGCTCCTCTTTCAACTCGTCAAACTGTTCGCGAACATCATCAGCCCGATCGACAAGTTCTTCGAGCGACTGCTCAACCTGCTCCTCAGATTCGTTGAGCTGCTCAAGCTTGTCAGCAAGTGAGGGGACAATTATTCGGTGCGTCGCACTCGTAGCGGACTTGAAACCCGACACCGTGTCGTTGTCCCAGACGGTGAGGAAGTACTCGAACACATCGCCAGGGACGGGCTCATAGCCAGTACCCGCTGTGTTCCAGTCATAAACAACTTCCTGAGCGAGGAGACGCGCGTCAGCAATAGGAATCGCAACCTCCGTCATCTCGTCCGTCACATCGCCGAATCTCGACTCTGCCAAACGGTAGAACAGACGCAGGCGGTTGTAACCAAAGTCGTCACTGATCCGGGCGACGATTGCGACGTGTTGGTCGTCGTCAAGCTCATGAGACGCCTCAGGCGCAACGATACTGATCGTCGGTGCGGCGTCTCGAAGGGCGCGCACGGCGTAGCTGATCGGAGAATCGTTGGAGACGCCATCAACAGACTCAAGCCGGATGTGATAGGCACCGTCCCGCCAGACGCGGAACGATCCCGCTGCCTCGTCATCCTCAACAGCGAGTGTGTCCACCTGACCGTTCCCGTGCTCTACGTAAGCACCGCGAATCGCTGCACCACCCGTCCTCACACGAACTGAGACAAGCGTGCCACGCAGCGCCGTAACATCACCGATATCGGGATCGAGCGTTTGACGCGGGAGTCTACTGTAACGCGGGTAATCAAGGGCAACCTGCAGACGCTCAACAATCGGCCGGTCAACAACGCGCACCTCATACCACGGCGAAACTACCTCACCCGCATCAACCCGATAGGCAAACGATCGGCGAACGTTTGCGATTTCATGCTTAAAGACACCGGTGGAGTCGACTCCGACTGAGCTGGTTTCGACGGTACGTTCTCCATCCAATCTCGTCTCGACGGCAACAAGTCCGGGCTCGCGACTTCCCGACGTGGTCACCGAGATCGAAAATGTCTCACCACGAAGTACCGTCGCTTCACCCGGCGTTACGTGCAACTGAAACGCTGCCGGGCGCTGAAAGAACACACCCGGAGAAGCCAGCCGTTGCGAGGCAGAGAAGAAAGAACCGGGAGCGGCGACAAGAAAGGCGAGTATGCAAACAACTGGTACCAGCGCAAATCGCGACAAGCGACGCGGTACCGAGAAATCTTCGACGGCGTCGAAATTCGCGTGATCAACCGACTGACCAAGCGCGGCAACAGCCGCACTTACGAATGCGGATGAGCTTCCAGAATGCCGGCCAGACGCGAGCTGCAACAGGTTCACTACGCGGTCAGAAACGTCGGGCTGAACCTGTCCGATGATTCGCGCTACCTCTTCGTCGTTGGGTGCACGCAGAATGCCCATATGGCGAAGGAGCGGAACGATGACCCACGGCACAGCTAATCCGACGGTCGCAACCAGCGCGACCACAAACGCACCCGTTCGGAGCGCGACGGGAAGCCACAGTCCCGCCTCAGCACCAACCAGTAGCAGCCAGAGTGAACCACCAATGGCAACGAAGAGCGCAAGCCCTGCAAGGAGGCGCGCCAACGTCAATCGCTTGCCGGCATGTCGGAGGCGGGCAACTATCTTTTGGAGGACTCCTTCGGCCTGTTCGCTCATATCGATGTCACAGCGGCTGTAAGCGTAGTCATCGTTTACACGACTTGCCTGCGGGAGTTTCAGAATCGAATATATTGGAGAGAAGCGGGCGGATTTTGATTATCAACCGGCATCGACACCGTCACCATTCCGCAATCATCCAAAAGCGCAGCGGGCAGGCATGAATAATGTTGTTGCGATCATTCTTGGCGGGGGCGCTGGTTCGCGTCTCTTTCCACTCACGCATCAGCGCTCCAAGCCGGCGGTCCCCCTTGCCGGAAAGTATCGTCTGATCGACGTTCCTGTATCGAACTGCCTCAACTCGGGGATCGATCGCATATTCGTTCTGACGCAATTCAATTCGGCGAGTCTCAATCGCCACATCGCGCGGGCGTATAGATTTGATCAGTTCCGCCGCGGATTTGTCTCAATACTTGCCGCTGAACAGACACCGGGGTCAAGTGACTGGTTTCAGGGTACGGCCGACGCGGTACGCCAAAGCCTGCAACATGTCATGAACTTCAGGCATGAGCACGTTCTGATTCTGTCGGGCGACCAGCTCTATCGGATGAATTACAGGCGGCTCATCGATCACCATCGCCAGAAAGGCGCTACCATTACCCTCGCGACGATCCCCGTAGGCAAAGAGGACGCGCCTGGGTTCGGCATCCTCAAGACCGACGCGGACGAAACGATAACCGAGTTCTACGAAAAGCCGGCGTTTGACGAACTCAGTGGCAAAGAAAGCCCGGTGTCGGATGCCATGGCCGCCGAGGGTCGACACTTCCTCGCATCAATGGGCATCTACGTCTTCAACCGCCAGACGCTGGTCGACCTGCTTTCGGAGAATCCGACGCAACACGACTTTGGCAAACAGATTATCCCAAGTGCGATCCAGAAACAGAAGGTGGTGTCGTACCCGTTCGACGGATACTGGTCTGACATTGGAACGATTCGCTCTTTCTACGAGGCGAATCTGATGCTGGCTCGGCCCAAGCCCGAATTCAACATGTTTGACCCGAAGTCACCCCTGTACACAAATGCCCGGATGTTGCCGCCCGCCAAAATCGAGAACTCGACAGTCGTCAATTCCATCATCGCCGAGTCGGCGGTCGTAATCGAATCTCAGATCTCCGACTCGGTCATCGGACTGCGCTCCTTCCTCGGTCGCGGGACGCAGGTGCGCCGCTCAATTGTAATGGGCGCAGACTACTATCCATGGGAGCCACACTCAAAGCGCGCAACCATCGAAGGACCAGAGCGACCCGGTATCGGCGAGGACTCGACGATCGAGAACGCGATCGTTGATCGCAATGCGAGTATTGGCCGAGGCTGCGTCATCACCAACCGTGACAAAGTCAGCGAATTGGACGGTGACGGGTACTACATTCGTGACGGACTCGTCGTCATCCCGAAGAACGCGGCAATCCCCGACGGCACCGTTATTTGATGCCTGCCCGGCGACGTGAATTACCGACTCGTTCGAATCAGGTATCTCCAAAATTGGCCGATCCTTGGTAGATTAGCGTAACGTTCAGGCGCCGCGAGCCTCGACAGCATTCAGCCCCCGCAACCAGAGTCCGTCATCGATGAACATGCTAAACCGGGCAGCTTCCGCCGCACTCGTCTTCACCCTACTCGTTCCGCTTGGTTGCCGCACGTACGGCGGGTACGGTTCGGTCGATGCGAACAACGAACAGCTTCGCGCTGTTGCGCAATCGTTCGTTGCGTCTGCAAGTGCAGCCGAACGAGACGCTGACCGCCTTGCCGCCATTTCGGGTCTTAATGCGCGCTACGTCAACGCGTTTCGGGCTGTTGCCACCCAGCACGCTGACGCAGCGGCGCGCATTGCCGGTGAGCTTGAAGAAGATGCGTCGTTCGGATACCGCGGGGCGAGCCGAAAGCTTGGCGCCGTCGTGTCGGAGCAGCGTCAGTTCTCCGATCAGTACCAGAGCATCCTGCGAGCTATCATCGATGACTCCGGCATGCCGTCAGCCGAGCGCACCGCACGCTACCAGGTCGTCCCGGCCTCCTACTTCCGCGCGGCCCACCGCACTATCACCGTCGACGACGTTATCCAGGCCGCAGGACAGCGCTAATCCGCTAACTGCTCGGCCAAATGGACTCTCCCGGAATCGCGTGCCGCCGCGTGGCGGCCGTAATCGGATTGCTGGCTGCAGGGCTTGCCGTATTCCCCCGGTATGCCGCTGGACAGCAGACGGACTCACTCAGGCACTACGACCTCGACGAAATCGTCGTTCGGTCGGGTGCGGATGCGCCCCCCTCCGCGACGATCCAGCGTATCCCGATCAGCAAGATCACGCGAGAGAATGCGGAAACGGTCGACAACATCGTCAGGCTTGTGCCCGGAGCGCACATCCAGACGAACTCGCGCGGCGAAACGCTGGTTTATCTACGCAATGCGGGCGAGCGGCAAGTCGCGATCTTTCTGGCCGGCGCCCTTCTAAACGTCCCATGGGACAATCGCGTCGATCTTGCAGCGCTTCCCGGTATCGCGATTGGGTCGATTGAAGTCGCGAAGGGGCCGTCATCCGTCCTGTTCGGCGCCAATGTTGTGGGTGGCGCGATCAACCTGCTACCGCGCACGCTGGATTACGCCGGACATTCGACCGAGATCGCCGCTGTCGGTGGTTCTGAGGCAGCGCGACATCTTTCTGCGTCCCATCTCTCGCGCGTTGGCCCATGGCAGTTCGGGGTGGCACTCGAACATACCCGACGAGACGGATTTCGCGTCCCTGATGGGGCCGACCTG
>JAUIJQ010000297.1 GCA_030431165.1 Rhodothermia bacterium
CAGCGTGTCATCCAGATCAAAATAGACGAACGCGAATTCAGGCATCGAAGCGCATCTCGTACATCGCGTACTCTTTGTCCTTTACGCTTCCGATGTTGACCAGCGCGTTGATGAGGCGCGGATTTGAATCAAGGACCCAGCTCAACTCTGACGCCGTGTACCCGTGCTTTACGCCCTCCTCTATGGTGGCCAGGTTCAGGATGGCGTCAAGGCCCTTGCCCTGCCACTCTTTCCGTACACCCATCAGCAGCGTTCGTACTTCGTTGATGCCGCCAAGCTTGGCGCGCGCCAGCAACTTCGGCAGACCAACCGGAAACAGCCGGCCGTTGCGAACATGGATAAGCGCCTGGTTCAAATCCGGCAAGGAGATAGAAAACGCGATCGGTGTCCCGTTGTCCTCAATGATGAAGACGATGCGCGAATCAACAATCTGCTTCATCTCGTGCGCAAGCTGCTTGAACTCTCCGGCGGTCATCGGAACGTGTCCCCAGTTGCGGCTCCAGGCATCGTTGTATATGTCGAGCACAACCTGCGCATCTTCGTCGAATCGATCCATGTCGAGCGTGCGAAGGCTCAGCGTCGGGTTTCGACGGTACACGAGTTCGACACCGCGGCGGAGCTTTGCATAATCGACGTACTTGCGGTGCACGTAGTACGCCCACATCGTCATGGCACGCTGAAACCCGTATTGCTCCATGAACGCCGGGTAGTAAGGCGGATTGTACGGCATCATGATCGACGGTGGTCGATCAAAGCCGTCAACCAACATGCCGCAGATGTCGTTCATCGAGGGGTTCGTCGGACCGCGTGCGCCTGTCAGGTCCCGCTGCCTTAGCCAACCCGTTGCCGCATCAAGCAGCGCTGAGGCGACACTGTAGTCGTCGATGCACTCGAAGAATCCGACAAAACCCATGCCGTCGTTGTACTTCTTCAGGTGCATTCCGTTGACGATACCGGCAACGCGTCCGACCACGGCACCGCCGGCGTCGCGTGCTACAAACGGCTGGATGTCACCATGCTCGAAGAAGGCATTCTTCTTTCTGTTGAGTGAACGCGCCACGTCCATACGGAGGGGCGGCACCCAGTGCTGCCTGTCAGCATGTAGCCGATAGGGCAGGTCGATAAAGGCGCGTGTGTCTGACGACGAAGAGACGGGTGATACCGTGACCGTACCAGCCATGTGTCGTACTAGACGTGGCCGTTCTTGCCGATGATACCGTGCTTGATCCCAACACGTCGGAACGCTTCAAGGATGAAGTCGAGGTCGTTATCGGTATGCGTGGCCATGTATGACGTTCGCATCAGCGACTGGCCTCTGGGGACTGCCGGTGGCACAACGGCGTTTACAAACACGCCCTCATCCAGGAGATCGCGCCAAAAGCGAAGAGAGGTCATGAAGTCACTGATGACCACCGGGATGATCGGTGTCTGACTCGTCCAGACGTTGAACCCAAGCTGCTTGAAGCCTGCTCGCATGTAGTCGGAAATCGCCCAGAGTCTGTCTAGGCGTTCGGGCTCCTGTTCAAGGATGTCCAGGCACTTCAACACGGTCGCTACGTTTGCCGGGGGCATTGACGCGCTGAAGATGTGCGTCGACGAGTTGTGCCTTATGTACTCGATGACTTCGCGGTCTCCCACGCAGAACCCACCGAGTGAGGCGAAGCTCTTGGAGAACGTTCCCGTGGTCAGGTCAACGCGGTCGCCGAGGTTGTGGTAGGCCGCAGAACCACGTCCGCCGGGTCCAACTACCCCAACGGCGTGGGCGTCGTCGAGCATTAGTGCCGCGCCGAATTCTTCCGCGAGCTGTACCAACTCGGGCACTTTGGCGATGACGCCGCTCATGGAGAAGACGCCGTCGCTGACGATCAATTTGCCGGCCAGCGGTTGTTCTTCAGTCGCGCGCTGGAGGAGCAGGCGCAGGTGTTTGAGATCATTGTGCCTGAAGCGGCGCGTTTCAGCGAGGGCAACCTGCGTCCCTGCAACAATGCAGGCGTGATTGTCTTTGTCTGAAAAGATGATGTCGCCCTTGGATGCAAGCGACTGAATCACGCCCTGGTTCGTCATGTATCCCGTGGAAAACAGGACGCAGGACTCGGCACCCATGAACTCGGCCAGGCGGCTTTCAAGCTCAATGTGAAGGTCAAGTGTGCCGTTCAGGAATCGGGATCCCGTGCAGCCGGTTCCGTACTTCGTAATGGCGTCGCGAGCCGCCTCTTGCACCCGCGGATCAGAGGTCAGGCCGAGGTAGTTGTTCGACCCCGCCATGATGACTTCCTTGCCGTGAATGATCGCCCGCGTGCCGTCATTCCTGGAAATTGGGCGGAAGTACGGGTACAGGTCCTGCTCCTTCGTAACCGCGTAGTCACTGCCCGGCGCCATGAACTCGTGGCACTTCTCGAAGATGGACGGGGCCGTGCCGGGTTCCAGCCCGGCAGAGACGTCCTTGCGGCTAATAGGTGTTTCCATGGCAAGGGGCGGGAAGCGTGTCCCCGAGCTGGCTTTCGAGCCAGGAAGTGTGATCCGCTAATATACGGGATTCCCGCTAGCCATTGCCTACGGGATGAAGCGTTTCGGCAATTCGAGCCGGTTTGTGGGGCTTGACGACCGGATGAACCGTGGCACCGGCCATCCGAAGGACACGCTCTATACAACGTACCGCATCGACATTCCCCGAGCCGCGGCGTCCACGGATCCGACGGGAAAAGACATGTCGCTTGTCCAGAAAAGCGCTTACGTCTGATGCATGCAACTGTCCGCTGAAGACCGTCGCACCTAGACCGTCGCGCTCCAGGAACAGCGCGTTCAACGTCTGCTCGAAGATGCCATTGTTTGGAACGACCATTATCGGTTTGCCGAGGTACAGCGACTCACTCATCAACGTGAAGCCGGCTGTACTGATGACGCCGGTGCACCCCGCGAGGTCGTCCAGAAATTCGTCGACGGATGTATCCTTGAACACAATGTTCGGATAGTCGCCGTCAAGTGGCCGGGAGAAGTTGTACACGACGAAGCGCGCGTCGGTATTACGGAGCGCCTCAAGAACAAATTCGGATCCCGACGACTGGTTGAAATAGACCAATACGTGACCGTCATCGCGCGGCGTCAACGCCGACACCGCCGGACGGATGATCGGCCGTACGATCGTTGTATTGTCAGGGTTGCGCAGTTCCGGAAAATAGAATGACGTCAGCAGTGTGTGGGCCGGGTTGCGTGGTGCCACGAGTCTGATCGTCATCCTCGTCAACAAGGCGTGTGTCTTGAACCGTGCAGGCAGCACGTATCGGCTACGCGTTACAATTTCCTGATGGTTAAACGACAGGATCGGAACGCCGAGCTTGGCAGCGGCCTTGGGCGTAAACGCCTCGAAGTCGGTGATCAGCAGGTCGGGCCCAAAATCATCGAGGCGGTCAGCCACATCCGAAACGATGCCGCTGAGTCCGGTCGCCAGATGGGCGTTCAGTCGGATTGTCTTTCCGACACACAGTCGATTACCCTGCACGACCTGCTTGAGCGCGGGAATCTCAACGACGTCAGCGACGCGATTCGAAAGAACCTCGTGTGCGGTGCCGCCGCAGAAAAACCGCAGTTCGTGGTCGCGACGAGAAAGCGCGTCGGCCATAGCGAGAACGCGGGAAGCGTGTCCCCGTCCCTGCCCACTCAGCGCATACGCAATTCTTGCCATAGTCCTACGATTCGGCCTTTCCCTAAAATCGGCTCAGCAACGATGATAAACAATCTGGTCTTTACAGGCGCAGCAGCATCGTTGTTCGCATGCCGCCCCCGGTGGGGTAGACAGACACGGTGAGGTCGTCGCTGATGTCAAAGTCCATAAGGTGTGCGCTTACATACGCATCAAGCACGGTCAAGCCGAAAACGAGCCCGGTTCCGATGATTGCGAGGTCCCGGTTTCGGCGTAGCGCGTCGCGGCTTGGGCGAATGGCGGTTGACGGGAGTGAACTCACCCCGCGGCGCTCAAGCAGTTCCAAATAGTCAGATTCGAAGCCCGCACGCGGGTTTGTTTCGCCGTCATCCGTGATCTCCTCGTACGCCTTGAACTGATACGCATGGCGATATAACAGATATCGGTCATTCAGCACGACAATCGTAGCGGTTAATCCGCCGAGGGCCGCATACACAAACGGAAGCTTGACGTACTGGCGGTTGTACGCCTGGCCCCAACCGGGTACAACTGCTGCGCGCCAGAGTGCCCCTCGGGGCGTTCGCTCTGACGAGGCATCCTCAAACATGGTTGCATCCAGTGGTACAGACGGTCCCGCTGAAGTATCACGTGCTACGAACGGCGCGCCTCGGAACGCGGACTGGTGTTCGGGCGCTACCTGCCCGAACACGTTGCCGGCGCCCATGGTCGCCAGGACCAGTACGACAGCAGTAGTGCGTTTAGTTGAACGAACGTTCAAGAGGCGAGCAACTGCTCAACAAGACGCTCGAGGTCATCTGCCGAGTAGTAGTGTAACTCGATCCGGCCCCCACCGTCAGCGCCCTGCGGTTTGATCTGTACCTGCGTGGCAAAGTGCGCACGCAGCAAATCGACAAACGACTGTATTTCGAGCTTGTCCCGGTGCGGTATCGTATCAGCCGCGTCGGGACTTGCTGCCGGCTTTTTCTTCTTCTCCGTTGTGACGCCAACGGATTGCAGGCTCCGCGCGCGCTCTTCAACCTGACGAACATTCAGTCCTTCCCGCTGAATGATCCCGAAGAGTGTTTCCTGGTCGTCGGCGTCATTGACCGACAGCAGGGCCCGTGCGTGACCAACCGTGATGTCTCCTTCGCGAAGCCCCGCCTGGATTGCCGGCGGTAGTCCGAGGAGTCGAAGGAAGTTTGTCACTGTTGTCCGGTTCTTGCCGACTTTTACGGCGACCTTCTCCTGCGTTAATCCGCATTCCTGAATCAGACGATCGTAGCCGAGGGCAATTTCGATCGGGTCAAGCTCTTCGCGTTGTACGTTCTCGACGATTGCCATTTCCAGCATCGTCTCGGAGTCGGCGTCGCGGACGTATGCGGGCACCTTTGACAGGCCTGCCAGCCGCGCAGCCCTGACGCG
>JAUIJQ010000298.1 GCA_030431165.1 Rhodothermia bacterium
GCAGTAGCCGTCTTTCGGTCGGTGAGCAAATCGCTCACGAGTTTGGACCCCGTCATGCCAAGCGGCACAAAACGATCACCGGGCCGCCATCGGCGCACAACGAGATTGGGACCGATACGATCAGGATCAACAAAGACGCAGTGCGGAGACCCGGAATTGATTGGAGCATCTCCCGCCAAATGCCGTTCCGGATGACCTGCCGGATGACCTGCCGGATGACCTGCGGCACGTATCCCTGGACTAATCGATGTCGGCAAGCTACACGCATCAAGTCGCAGAAACGCTGCACCGTCAAAGGGCACGGCGATGCCCGGAACGATCTCGGCCTCTCCCGGGTCGTCACTGGACGGTGCAGCTTCAAAGAGTAACACGTCGCGGTCGCGCACCACACGCACCATACCATGCGCAAAGGACTTTCCCGTCTCACGCGACAGCAGGCCGTCGAGACCTTCTGCCACGGAAGCATTTCTCGGCACGTCAGGACACCAACGCTTCAACAGTTCCAGGAGGATGCGCCTGCGAACAACAGGCTCGAGGGCGCTCAGCGTCGGAATGTGCACGGCGTGCCTGTCGAGAGATACGAGATCGATGTACTCGTCAACACTCGGTAGATGCCCTGCGTCGAGGTAGCGTCTAAGCCTGTTTGCGGATTTCCCGATGTTCTGCCAGGCGTTGACGCCAAGCGCGTCCGCGATCGCCGGAGCAACGACTGTGCGAATCCGCCCGCGCGCGTATGTATCTGACTCGTTTGTCGCGTCCTCACGCCACGACATGCCAACCTCTTTGGCAACCGCGACGATATCGCTTCGCGGGGTAGCAAGTAGTGGTCTGATCACTGTAAAACCACGCCGGTCGGGACGCGCCCCCGCCATTCCTGAAGACCCCTCGATTCCGGAGCCGCGCGACAGGTGGAGCAGTACCGTCTCGGCCTGATCGTCAAGTGTATGGCCAAGTGCCACATGACTGGCGCGCTCCGCTCGCGCGACATCCGCATAGAACTCGTAGCGGATATCCCGACACGTCTCTTGCAGCGACGCTCCCCGGTGACGCAGTTTCTCTGGTTCCTTGATCACATGGACGTGTAGCGGCAAACCGAAATCCGATGCCAGGTTTCGGACCGCTTCTTCATCGGCGTCTGACTCCTCGCCCCGGAGTCTGTAGTTGACATGGGCAACAACAGGTAGTGCGCCCATGTCAACAAGCAGGCGCAGCAGGACGGTTGAATCAACACCGCCACTGCAACCAGCGACGACCCGCAGGCCGTTGACATCAACACCATACTCGTTGAGTAACTCGACGGCTGGGCGTGTCAGACGAATGGGTGCCGACATCGTAGAATTGCCCGGTACGCTAGCCGCCGAAGAGGGATCTCAGATCCCCTTCGCCAAGATTGAGCAGCGCACGACGCCCATCGGGTGCAAGTGCGGGATCCTGACAGACCAGGAGCTGATCGATGAGAGCACGCATCTCAACCTGATTCAGGCGTGCATTGGTGCGTACCGCGCTGGACGCCGCGATGCTCCGTGCGAGACGTTCAGCCCGTTGGACGGGAGACCGGGCGGCCTCGGCATCGAACCGATCAATGATATCAGCAAGCAGGGCATCAACCGATCCGACGGCGACTTCAGCGGGCACACCACGCACAATAAGCGTGGTCCCGCCGAACTCATCGAGATCAAAGCCAGTGCGACGCAGGTCGGCCATCAGGTCTTCAGCGACCGCATATTGCGGTGCGGTCAGATCTACTGTCTGCGGAAAGAGAAGCTGCTGCGTGAAAGCCCCGCCGGACGCTAACGACGCCAGCACGCGTTCAAAGATCACACGTTCGTGTGCCGCACGCTGATCAACGATCAGCAGTCCTGATCGCAGCCCGGCGACGAGGTAACGGTCGGCAATCTGCCAGACGAGGTACTCCTCTCCACCTCGGCGTAGCGTCTCTGAAGCCCGCGCGGCGGATTCTCCAGAAGTATCTCCAGATGTATCTCCAGAGTTACCGCCAGCAGTACCTCCAAGAGCAACTCCCGAAGTACCGCCGGTTGTACTCCCCGGCTGCCCGAGAAGCATCTGCGAGAACTGACCGGCTGCTCCGGGAATCGATCGCCACAAGCCTGAATGCGCGGAACCGCCGGCCTCTCCGGACTGCCCCGACCAGCCAAGCTGCGCCGACAGTGGGCCGTCACCGTCATGATCCAGGCTCGGCGTTGCATTGCCGCTAGCGAGGGCACGCCCGACGATGGCACGTACAAACGCATAAACACCACGCTCGTCGTCGAACTTGATCTCTGACTTCGCGGGGTGCACGTTTACGTCGACGTGGCCGGGGTCAAGGTCGAGGAAGAGTACAAACAGCGGATGCTCGCCTTCCTTGAGCGAGTCGCCACAAGCGCCGCGAACGGCGTGTTCGAGGTAGCGAGACTTGACGACGCGACCGTTTACAACAAAAACCTGCTGGCCGCGTGACTTGCGACTGACCGAGGGGCGCCCCACGACGCCTAGGACACTCAAGTAACTCGTTTGCTCATTTACGCGGACAAGCGCCTCGGGGTCGGTACCAAACGTCGCCGCGGTACGGGCAGCGACGGCCTCGACGGCATCATTATCGACGTGGGGTTGAAGCGTCAACAGTTCGCGCCCATCGTGATCGAGCGAGAACGCGATATCTGGATGCGAAAGAGCAACCTGCTGAACAAACTCAACGATGCGGCGCAACTCGGCTGCTTCGGATTTCAAGAATTTGCGGCGCGCCGGCACATTAAAGAACAGGTCACTGACCGTCACACTGGTTCCTACGTTTGTCGCGCACGGGCCGACAAAACGCGTGGTGCCGCCATCGTGCCTGGCTTCCGTTCCAGACACAGCATCGGGGGTACGCGATCGTACCCTCATCCGCGAGACGGAACCTATTGAGGCAATCGCCTCACCTCTGAAGCCGAGCGTCGCAATGGCATCAAGATCCTCGATAGCCGTGATCTTGCTTGTTGCGTGACGGGCAAAACACATGCGCACGTCAGCTTCGGTCATCCCGGAGCCATCATCGATAACCTGAATTCGATCAATGCCGGATCGCTTCAGCAGAATGTCGATGCGACCGGCGCCGGAATCGATCGCGTTCTCGACCAGTTCCTTCACGACAGACTCGGGCCGCTGCACTACTTCACCGGCGGCAATCTTGCTCGCTAGAACATCGGGCATCTGCCGAATCACAGAACGGCCCGCAACGGGGGTCGACAAAACCGGGGACTCCAGGTCAGACAAGTTTGAAGTAGATAAAGACAGCGAGCGCGAGAAGTACTACAAGGAATGCAAAGCTGCTGCTCTTACGTCGCCGCGAATGGGACTGAATGCGGATCCTCCGGCGAATTGCTTCGTCTCGCTTCGGATTGTAATGCTTTGGCTCGTAAGAAAATCGTCGGTGTGTTGGACGCCTCGACGGAACGAACATCCCCATAACCTGCCCCCGGTGTAGCAATCTCTTTCGGCGTCAGAAGTATATCCGGTGAGGGCTTAATCGTTCCTCACGAAGTACGCAATCGGGCTATACAAGGCCGATTACACGTGCCCAGACGTACACGACGGGTGAAACGAGAATGAGTGCATCAACCCGATCCAGGATGCCGCCATGACCGGGAAGCAGGCTACCCGAGTCTTTCACATGCGCTGACCGCTTCAGAACGCTCTCGGCCAGATCACCCAACGGACCCACGAGTCCGGCAGCGAGGGCGACGAACGCCGTCACCCGGAAGCCAAGAGGTCCAACAAGTTCCGACAAAGCGGCAACCCCAAGTACAGCGCCAACGGCGCCGGACGCAAAGCCCTCCCATGTCTTCTTCGGCGAGATTGCCGTCATCGGGTGTTTTCCAAAAAGCCGGCCACCGTAGTACGCGGCTGTGTCAGCACCCCAAACGCCGACAACCGTCAGTATGGCGAGCTCACGGCCCACGGTCGAATCCGCATTCCCACGAAGCAGCAGGATGTAGCTGAACAGAAGCGTGGGATACACGAGCCCGGCGAGCGCAACGGTTGATTTGGAAAGTCCGTCACCGCTTTTGTGCAGTGACAATGTTGACACCACCATTACGGTCACACCTATGACGGCGGCAAGCTCAACCGCGTCGGGAGAGAATTGCGTCCGCAGGACAACGATGGCCCCCGTTGCGAGTCCGGCAATCATCGTAACCGGGTGACGCACGACATCAGCGAGTGCATACAACTCCCACTGGGCAACTAACGCGGCAACGAGAACGAGGGCCGTTAGCGGCCAGCCACCAAACCACACGGCCGCAATCACGAGCGGCGCACCGACAAGGGCGGTTAAGACACGTTGTACCGCTGGATTCAAGGCGACTTCAGGGTGACGTAAAGGTGAGGCGCGACGACTCGCTGGTCACCCCTGTTCGTCAGAATCGTCATCAGGGCGGTCAACCTTGGGATCAGCGGCGAGCGCCGCCCTGGTCAACTCGGCATCGGATATGGGTTCCGATGCGAGCAGCTCTCTCGCCGCGGCAACATCACCCTCCGGCACCTTGACAAGTACGATCGCGAGGTCGCCGACGTTGAGATTAAACGCATGATCGCGCTTGGTATCAATCACGGCCCGGATACCCGCATCGTCGAGGCGGTCGCGAACGATCTCAGCCTCGTAATCGGTGCCCGTCTCAAAAACAGTTACCCACGGAGCGTCAGAATCTGCCATGGTATCATGCTCCCCCAGCGCCGGTTATTGGACTCAGCAATCTTCGTGCACGGCCATTTAGAAGGTACACAACACCTGCGAGGAATCCGACCGCGATCAGCGCAACATACCAGGGCGTGACAATCGCATCGAGATCGGCCACCGTCTTGCTCGCAGATCGCGCGAACGCATTGCTTGCAACAATCGCCAGTGCATTGTTGAGGAAGTGTACAACCATCGCGGGTATCAGACTCCCCGACCGCCACGTAACGTAGGCCAGGTATACGCCGAGGATGGCAAGCGGCGCAAGCTTCATCGGCTGTAGGTGGTATGCGCCGAACAGCACGCCGGAGAGCACAATGGACCAGCGGACACCCGCGCT
>JAUIJQ010000299.1 GCA_030431165.1 Rhodothermia bacterium
CCCTCGGCATCCATCACGTAGAGGCCCGTGTGGAGGCCATGCAGCGAGCCGCGCAGACCACTTCCGCCCGTCCGGTGATACACGATGTGACGTCCGTTGGGAGAAAAGCGGGGCGTGGCGTAGTGCCCGCGTCGATCTGTGAGCACGCGGTCCCCACGTCCGTCCAGGCCAATCGTGCGAATGGTCCCGAACTCGTCGTCGCTCCACGTCGTGTAGATGATCTGCGTTCCGTCCGGGCTGAACTCGGGCTCGTACTCAAAGTGTGTCGACTGTGTAAGCCGCTCGGGACTGCCACTGGGCATGGACTTCTTCCACAGGTACCCGGCCGCGTGGAACACGATCGTATTTCCGTCTGGTGACGTGGCCACGTCACGGATCATCTTGGCTGTAAACCGATCCTGGTGGACCACCTGAGGGAAGCGGACCGTCGAAGCCACTTCCCGTTCGACATCAACCTCGAAGGGGATCGCATTCGGCTGAACGAGATCTGACACAAAGGCGGGATCCTGCGTGCCCCACGCCTCGCGCGCAGCAGCGACGTCGAGCTTCCACAGTTTTCCCTGGGCCCAGAACACCAGGTGCATCGAGTCTGGCGTCCAGGCAAAGCCCGGGTAGACACCGAAGATTGCCCACGTCTCCTGCTGGTCGCGCGACAGGTTGTCGAACAACGGTCGCTCGACACCCGTCTCCAGGTCGTGCACAAACAGAACCGATCGATCCCTGACGCGCCGAACAAATGCGATGTGTTTCCCGTCAGGGGATGGCTGAGGCCGCGCCGAACCACCACTCCCCGTGATCAGATTCTTCAACTGGCCCGTCTCCCGATCAAGCCGTCGAATCGCGTAGATCTGCCCGTTTGGGTCTTTGTTGTACTGGAAGCTGCTGCCGCCGCTGACATCTTCACTGAAATAGACGTAGCGGCCATCCGGACTCAACGCGATTTCGTTGCCCTGATCCTGCTGATCGTTTTTGCGTTTGGTGAGTTGGAGTCCGGCGCTTTTGGCGCTGCCCGTTCCGCCGCCGCCAACGTGAAACATCCACACCTCGCCGGCGCCGAGTGAGCGCGTACTGGTGAAGTGTTTACGGCCGAGCAGGTACTGGCCATCCGGGGTCCAGGCGGGTCCGTTGACGAGCCGGAACGATTCGTCGGTGATCTGCCGGGCTCCCGACCCATCTACTGAGATGGTCCAGAGGTTGTCGCCTCCCCCACGATCGCTGGTAAACGCAATGCGGCTTCCGTCGGGCGAGAAGCGCGGCTGCATGTCGAACGCGGGCCCACTCGTGAGCGATGTTGCTTTGCCGCCCTCGATGGGGAGCAGGTACAGGTCGCCCAGCAAATCGAACACAATCGTCTGCCCATCCGGACTGACATCCACGTTGAGCCACGTGCCTTCATCAGTCGAAAACGAAACCGTGGAAGTCGGCCCGGGCAACGTGTTGACGTCCCAGTCTTTCTTGGCCTCCTGGCCCAGTCCGGATGTGACGGGAATCAGCAGGGCACAGCAGATGAGCAAGAAGCGGTTCATTCTGATCGGATGGTTGGCGTTTGTGGCGACGACGATGACAGGTCTCAGGCCTACGGGATCAACTTTCTGAACCACACACTGCGCGTGCGCGTGTTGCTGCCCATGAACCCGCTCACGGCTCCACTGGGGTCACGATGAAACTCAATCGTGCTGAGGTACCATGCGCCGCCCGAAAAGGAGTCGCTCTCGTTGTGCGTCAAAGGAAACGCCTCGTTGACGATGTGATGGGCCATGAGGCGTCCGTCGTCACCGAGCGAGATTGTGTAGATCGTTTCGAGTTCGTCGCTGATGTAGCGACCCTCGTACGCACGGAGCTGGTCGGGTGTGAGTGCCGGCTTGTCGATCTTCTCGAGTGGCGTGTCGGGCCCCTGGTGGTGCGTGCCGCGCTTTACTGATCCGTCCGATTCGTAATGGAATGTGACGGATGCTTCGACGCCTACAAACGTAAAGGTGGAATCGCTCGTCGCGCGGAGCGAGAACCGGGGTTGGTTCGTGGCCTGCGCGAAGAGGGCACCGTTTTCGACAGTGTAGTCAATCAGCAACGGTGCCCCGACAAAGCGGTACGTGCCCGCAATCGCTTCGAGCTGCGCCGCGGTTGGCTTGCTTTCCGAAACGTCCGTCGCAGGCTCATCCTCAGCTTCAGCTTCGGGCTCCGATTCGAACGAGTCGCTGAAGAATGCCTCCGCAATGTCGGTCCACATTCCACGGTTGAAGGCCGGATGATTGCTGGAGAGGAAGATGCCGGATTCTATTTCCGGGAAGTAGACGAGGATGGATCGGTGGGATGTTTCTCCGCCCGAGTGCGAATACAGCGTCTGTCCGCGGTACTTCCGCACACCGAGGCCGAGCGCGTACCCGGTGGTGTCGCCTGAAACGAGTACACCGCGTGTTGTGAGTTGTCGGATTGCATCTTCGCCGCCGACGGTTGCGTCGCGGTAATTCAACATCCAGCGTGTCATGTCTGACGCCGTCGAGTTTACCCCGCTCGCGCCATAGGCGGAGGCAAAATCTGTCACGTAGCTGTAGCCGCCTTCGCGCGCGTGTGAATATCCCTGAGAGCTGTTCGGGATTACCTGACCCTGATGCGTTTTTATGGTTGTGTTTGTCATCCCGAGCGGCTGAAAAATGCGCTGTTCCATGAACTCGCGGAAGCCCATTCCGGATACGCGCTCAACCACCGTAGCCAGCAGCATGAACGTTGTGTTGTTGTAGTTGTATTCAGCGCCCGGGGCATTCTGCAGCGTCGCCTGCCGTTGAACAATCCGGATCGGTACGTCGCGCGTCATGGCGTCGGTTGAACTCCATCCGGCCATCGGCAGGAAGTTCAGGACTTCGCGGTAGCCGCTCGTGTGATTCAGCATGTTTCGCAGCGTAACGGGCGTGCCGAAGTCCTTCAGCTCGGGGATGTGCTTCCGGATATCATCATCCAGCTTCAGTTTCCCGTCTTGCTGCAGCAGGAGAATGGCCATCGCTGTGAACTGCTTCGACACGGATGCGACGCTCATGCCGGTATCCTTTGTCATGGCCACATCGTTCGTGAGGTTGGCCATCCCGTATCCGCGCGCAAGAACAACTTTGCCGTCTTTCAAAACCGAGACAACGGCACCTGGTCGGTCGTCCCCGGAATAAGGTTGCATGAGCTGATCCACAAGACGAGCGGGCCGCGAAGCGCGCGGCTCATCGGTTACCAGTGAAATGCTGTAGCGACCTTCAGCTTTTTCGAATGGAGTAACCTCGATGGTGTACGTATCCGCCTCACTCGTGAGGAACTGAAACGATTCGGGGCCACGGGCGGGGCTGTCGAATGTATAGAGGAGGTCTCCATCGCTGCCGAGGATTCGAACCACGACGTCGACCGAAATCTGGTCGACAAAGCCATATACGTATCGGTTCTGCCCCACGGATAGCGAATAGGTATGTTTCGACTCCGCGCTGAGGGAATCGGCGTACGACGAGGCCCGGGTCAGCGCTCGGTCTTGTGCACTTGAATTGAGCGGCAGCAGGAGGGCACCGAAGACGAGTGCAGCCGCGAGGGCGGCCGGCGACGCCTGCATGATGCCGGGAAGAAGGTGCGGGAATCGACGTTGGTTGTTCGACACAGGCTCTGGGGGATAGTGGAATTGGCGGCAAAGCAGGGCCGCAGCGGACAACGGAATTTGCGGGTTCGCGGTGCAAATTGCCACTATCGGACGCCTTGGCGTATTGCTTGCCTTTCGGCCGCATCGCGGCTATCCTCGATCGTATAGTCCTTCAGCATTATCCGCCGTTATTCGGCCGGCGTCATGCATGTCAGGTTGCTCCGTTATCGGATGGTTTTCTTCCTGGTTCTCTGGCTGGTTTTCTGCCTCGCCACCGTTGTGCCTCGCGCCAACGTCAATGCACAGGTCGTCAGCACTGAGATGTCTGGCGGACAGTTGGCGGTTCTCTCTTCTGAGAGCAGTCGGGACGGGGTCTCGATGCGTGTTGAGTTTGTCAACGTGCCGGCGCTCGTGCTTCCGACGCCTTCACAGCGTGCGCAACGCATCGATGAAGATCCGGTACTGGGAAACTTGCTCTACCACCGAGCGGAAGTAGCGGTTCGTCGCGGGCGTGCGTCCGAGGTGTCAGCGCTCCTTGAGATATTGCGGGCTCGTGATGACTTTGATGTTGACTACCGGCTGGAGCGCCGCGCCTACCCCTTGCCCAATGTCGTTGAGGGTACCGAGGCGCGCCGGTTGTATGTGCTTGACACGGTACTGCCGTCCATCTTCCCGTCGGCGAGTTCCGCCGTTCTTACATGCGGAGAGATGACTGAGTCCCGTCCGAACTGGATTCGCGAGGGACGGATCTGCTTCAACCGAGGCAGCATCCGTGTTGTTGAACCGTTCCTCCGATTTGAGGACAACGTACCCGACGACGGTCCGCTTCCGGTGTTTGTCGGTTCCTGGGCGCAGCGCGTTGTTATCGACGGGCGAACTGTCGGCCCGCCGACGACTTACCTGGAAGTCCTGACGCCGTTTGGTCGAATACGCTACAACGATGCGGATTCTGTCGTGATTGAGTCAGATCAGGACGAAGCGCACACCCTGCTCGCGGCCGCCGTTGTGACGGACGACGTTGAGGCCATGAACATCGTGTTGAACTCGGGTGCTGATGTCGACGCCGTGTCAACAAGCGGACGCACATCCATGCACCTTGCTGCTGAGCATAACGCGCTCCGCGCCGCTGATCGCCTCGTTCGCGCGGGTGCCTCCGCAGGCACGACCGCCGCAGAGGACCAAACACCGCTGCACGTTGCGTCGACGCACGGATTCCACGAAATGATCGATTTGCTCACTGCCGCTGGTGCCGCGCTGGACGCGCCGCAGTCAGACGGTCGTACCCCGTTGTTGTTGGCAGTTGATGGAGCCCACGTGTCCGCTGTTGAGGCGCTGATTCGGGCCGGTGCTGACGTGGATCTCGCGACGCCAGAGGGGTACTCGCCATTGATGGCTGCCGCATCAGCGATAAGTCGGGGCACTTTCTCGGACGCGAGAATCC
>JAUIJQ010000300.1 GCA_030431165.1 Rhodothermia bacterium
TGAGGCGCTCTTTCATACGGTCTGCCTTCATTTCTTCGGCAACGTCAGCGATGATGGCATCTAGCTTGTCGTCGCTATCTTTAAGGCCAAGCTTTTTCTTCAAGAAATTCTCGCGCACCGTTTTCACTGCCCAGGATTGACAACGCGTAAAATGTTCGTGCCTCGTCGTCGTCGGGAAACGACTCGCTGAGCCGCTGCATTGCATCCATGTACGCGCGGTCGCGTTGCGTCTTGTCGCCTTCGCCATACAACGCTTCAACTGCGTCGAGGTACATCCCTTCGCGTTCAGTCCCGGCTCTTTCACGACGCGAAGAGGCATCAGCAGCGAGTCGTCCCAGCACTTCACGGCCGGCGTCTATATCAACCTGCCGCCAGAGCGGATGGTTGTACGTCATGGCCTCGCCCCAGAACGCAAGTGCAAACGTTGAATCGGCATCCTGGGCTCGTCGAAAAGCCTCCGCTGCCGGCTCAAACTCGAAGCTGTGAAGCAACAACACCCCTTCGTAGAAATCCGACTGCGCCGCGGCGTTGCCCGAGTTCGGAAATGCGATGCTGCCAAGGCCGTCCACGTGACGGAGCTGGGCGGTGGTTGTGCCGCCGCCGGCTGAGTTACATCCGACTCCAACAACCAGGGTGAGCGCGACGAGCCACAGGGCAGCGGTCTTCAGCGTGTACGTCGGAGCGTACTGCGGCGTGGATTTCGGAGTGTACTTCGGAGCGTACTGCGGCGTGGATTTCGGAGTGTACTTCGGAGCGTACTTCATTGGGCACTTGCTGGTAGCACTTGAGGGAAACCGTGGGGCGGCGGGTCGAAAAACCGATCGCTACAGTTCGCTCAGCGCCTGGTCGATGGCCGCCTCAAATTCGGCAAGCGGCTTTGCGCCGTTGATGTAAAGTCCGTTTACAAAGAAGGCTGGTGTGCCCGAGAGTCCAAACGACAGTGCCGTCTGCTCGTGCTCCTGCACGATCGAAGCGGCCGAACCAGACGTTGCTGCGTCTACCTGTACGCAGGATGACCACGCGTCAAGATCAATTCCGGCGGCGGCCAGTGCGCCCCGCGACCGGTCTCCGATATTCTCGACCTCGATCGCGTTCTGATTCTCGAAGTAATAATCGTGCAGTGTCCAGAACGCCGACGGATCCTGCTCCGCGGCGCACACGGCTGAGGTGGCGGCTTCGCGTGCCCAAGGATGAATCGACAGCGGGTAGTGCAGATACACAAGCTTGATCTCGTCGCCTCGCTTTTCGAGAAGCTCCTCAACGGTCGTTGCGGCACGGGCACAGAACGGACACTCGAAATCGGAGAACTCAAATATCACAACGTCAGCATCTGGATTTCCACGAAACGGGAGGTCGCCCCCAAGTTCCATGAGGCGGGCGTGCCGATTGCGGGCTGCCTCAGCCTCGGACGCACGGTCTGCCGCCCTCAATGCATTGAGTTCGTCAATGGACCGACTCACGTCAACCACCGGAGCCGCCAGCAGGAACAGCGACTCGTCGTTTTTTGTCACGACAAACTGGAGCTGCTGCTGTCCGCCAATCAGGAGCGTGCCTTCGTCAAACGCCCCTTCGCCCGTTCGCAGCGAGGTCACCATGATCTCTGCTTCCCGAAGCTGCGGAATCGAGTACTTCAGGTTCTCGACGATGCGCATTGGGCGGTCAACGCTCGAATCGGTTGCTGCGGACTGTGCGTTGGCGTGAGTTGCTGCCGTGGCACCGACCACGACAACGACGAGCATCGCACGCGATGTAAAGAGAAGCGAAGAGCGGATCAGCTCTTTGAGGCTTGGCATAGGGGTGTCGTATCCGTTGGAATTTCTGGGTCTAGAACACGCCACGCGCCTATCTGTTCGCGATCGGGCGTCAGGCCTTGATCGCTGAAACAACCGTGGTAGCAACCTCGAGCAATGTGCCGTCGAAGTCGCGGGGAGGCTCGGCGTACTCCATCGTTTGGATACGCCCAAATCCGGCTTTTTTGAGGTGTTGGGTCAGTTCATTGTCGCTGTACATGGTAAAGCCATACGCGACAAACGGGTAATGGCGCATAATGTGGCGCGGTCGGAAGCCAATCGAAACCCGGCCACCGGGCTTCAGGATGCGATGTATCTCGCGCAGGGCCCTCTCAAGAGGATCCCAGAAGTACACGGTGTTTACGGTCAGGGCGGCGTCAAACAGGTCATCACCGAGCGGAAGTCGCAGCGCGTCACCGTGAAGAAACGAGGCCCATCCCGCCGCTACGTATGCACCGTTGAGTGCGTTTGCCGACCGGACCATGGTTTCTGACAGATCAATACCAACGTAGCGAGTGCCGGGTCCGGCGCCAAGTATGTCGGCTGCGAAGTAGCCGTTGGCCATTCCAATCTCCAGGACGCGCTCGCCTCCCCGTACCCCAAGGTGTTCAATTGAACGCTTGACTATGAAGGCGTTGCCACGGTTCAGGTGGTCGGCCACTTCGAGTCCGACGTCGCCGGTAGGCAGACGGAGTTGTTGGGCAAGGCCTTGTAGTTCGTCCGGGCTCACAGCGTTTACATGATCACGATAGTTCCTGGTGGGCGGTATTCCGTTCCACGGTTGCGCTCCGATTTTATTGGCTCCAGTCCGGGAGGTGCCCACTCGCACGTAAGGTAGGGGAAACCCGATTGTCGTAACGTGGCATCATTGTTAACCTCTATCCGCGCAATCTGAGCATCACGCGGGGGATCATCCGACATGGCGAACAAAGGCACCATCGGCATACTGACTGGAGGGGGAGACGTCCCCGGATTAAACCCGGCCATGAGGGCGATTACAATTCGTGCGCTGCGGGAAGGCTATCGCGTGATCGGGATCAGGCGCGGTTGGGCGGGGCTCGTTGAGTGTGTTCCCGATCCCGAGGCTGACAACACCGAAGCGTTCCGTGAACTGACCGAAGATGTAGTAAACCGGGCGGGGCGCACCGGGGGCACGTTTATACACACATCGCGCACGAGGCCCAGTCACCTGCCGCGAACCAACTTGCCGCCTCACCTGCGTGATCGGTATACCGACGATGTGAACGATGTTACGCCGGATGTACTCCGCAACATTGAGTACCTCGGTATCGACTACCTCATTCCGATTGGTGGTGACGACACCCTGAGTTATGGCTACCGACTCCACACCGAAGGGGTGAAGGTCGTGGCGATTCCGAAGACGATGGATAACGATGTGCCGGGCACCGACTACTGCATCGGTTTTGGCACGTGCGTCACACGTACGATCGAATTGGCGCATACGCTGCGAACGTCTGCAGGGTCGCACGAACGGTTTCTTGTGATCGAGGTGTTTGGGCGCTACGCGGGTTTCTCCGCACTGCTCCCGACCATGGCTGGTGCAGCGGATCGGTGTGTGATTCCGGAACACGACTTCGATATCGAACACCTCGCGGAACTGCTTGTCTACGACCGCAATCGACATCCGAGCAAGTACTCCGTGGTGCTTGTGTCTGAAGGCGCGAAGATCAAGGGCGACGACGGCATGTCGTTCGAAGGCCAGGAAAAGGATCAGTACGGCCATGCCAAGCTCGGCGGTATCGGCGACCGAGTCGCCGCACGCCTCAAGGAACTATCTCCGCGGTTCAACGGAGGCCGGCGCATCAACGTCGTCAATCAGCGTCTCGGCTACCTGGTGCGATGTGGCGCGCCGGATGCGCTCGACTCGGTCGTGCCCATGGCCTTCGGCAATCTCGCGCTGGACATCATTCTCGGCGGAGGCTCCGGGCGTCTCGTCAACATTCACAACGGCGTCTACGGAAGTGTGCCACTGGACGTGATCCACGGTCCGCACAAGGTTGTCGACGTGCACAAGTACTACAACACCGAACGATTGCGCCCGAGCTACAAGACGTTTGACAGCAAGCCGCTGTTTATCATGACGAGTGATCTGTAGCAGGCGGTTGAACGCGGCAGTTGTTGGTGGCGTAATATGTGGCGTTGTCAGTCCACCAATCGCCGTCCGTGAAGAAGCGCAAAGCAGACACCAAGGCACAGCTCCCCGTCATCGGTTGGCGCGAGTGGATCGGCCTGCCCGATCTTGGCATTGAGCGGATCAAGGCCAAAGTTGACTCCGGCGCACGGTCATCGTCGCTGCATGCCTTTGACCTGCACGAATTCGAACGAGACGGCGAGCAGTGGATCCGGTTCAGTGTGCACCCCGTTCAGCGCTCAGCGACGGCGGTCGTTGTGTCAGAAGCAAAGATTCTCGACTATCGGTCGGTGCGCAGCTCGTCAGGGAAGGCCCGGGTGCGGCCGGTAATCACCACGACGGTGTCCCTGCTCGGCACCTCCTGGCCGGTTGAGGTGACGCTGGCCAACAGGGATCGCATGGGCTTCCGGATGTTGCTGGGTCGTGAGGCATTCCGCGGCAGATTCCTCGTTGACGCGGCAACCTCGTACTACGGCGGCAAGCCAGAGCGCAAAGCGAAGATCCGCCAGCCTTAACGATGCCGTTGATGGGGCATCAATAGTAGAATCATGAAGCTTGGCATCTTATCGAGAAGCCCCAGTTGCTATAGCACGCGCCGCCTGAGGGAGGCGGCGGAAGCGCGCGGGCACGTAGTAAAGGTTCTGAATACGCTGAAGTTTGCGATTGATCTCAGACCGGGCGATCCGGATCTCTACTTCAAACGCAAACCCCTGTCGCACTACGACGCCGTCCTTCCCCGGATCGGCGCCTCTATCTCGAACTACGGTACCGCGGTAGTCCGCCAGTTTGAGCAGATGGATGTCTTTTGCGCCAACTCCGCCGCCGGGATCGCGAATTCACGTGACAAACTCCGCAGCCTGCAGATCCTCAGTCGCCACCAGATCGGGATACCCCAGACCACGTTTGTCCACGATCGCAAAGATGTGATTCCTGCGATCGAGCGCGTGGGTGGCGCGCCGGTTGTTATCAAATTGTTGAAGGGCACGCAGGGAATCGGTGTGCTACTGGCTGAGTCGGTCAAAGCCGCAGAGGCGATTATCGAGATGCTGCACAGCCAGAAACAGAATGTGCTGATCCAGAAGTTTGTGGCCGAGAGCAAAG
>JAUIJQ010000301.1 GCA_030431165.1 Rhodothermia bacterium
GATCGTGCGCGGACGTGGCGATGCACGCCTGCGATTGGAGATGAAACACACGCCGACAATTGCGTCGTTCGTCGACGTGCTCGACATCAGTGTGAGTAATCCCGATACCCTGGCAGGATTTGGTGCGGATTTCCTCGATCCACTGCTTGAATCGATCGAAGACGACCCGGTTCAGCGGGCGCAGATCATCGAAGACTATACGCAGCCCCAGGTCAATGACGCTATCCGGTATACGTACCGGTCTGCGCGTGTCAATCCCCTGAAGCGCGACCAGGGGTACAGCTACGAGGCAGCGCTCGAGGTGGGTGGTCTGATGAATCTCGCCCTTGATCGGTTCGCCTTTTCGCCGGGAGACCTTGAGGGCTCGCTGCCGGGTCTGCCGTTTTTTCGTCAGGACGGAAGTCGCCAGCGGCTCGTCTACCGGCCGTACGTTCGATTGATCGGAGACTTCAGACAGTACCGCCGCCTGAATCCGCGTGCCGTGCTCGCCTGGAAATTCATCGCAGGCATCGCACATCCAATTTCGATCAACGACGTCGTTCCCTTTGATCGGCGCTTCTTCGCTGGTGGCGCGTTCTCTGTGCGCGGATGGCGACTTGGCGAACTCGGCGCGTGCTCGCCGCAGAATGGATCGCGGCCCCGTTTGTTGATCTGGGCAACGTCTGGTTCGGGCCGCGGAATCCCGGGCTCACCGGCGAAGACGAGTCGGCCCCCTCAGGCAAGTTTCGTCCCGGGACTATCTATCGGGAAATAGGTGTTGGAGCGGGTGCCGGCATAAGGATCTCGTGGGAATACCTGATCGTTCGATTTGATCTGGCGTACCCGATCTTTGACCCATCGCGGCGTGGCGACGGATTGCTGCCCGATGGTCTGGCGCGTCCGCTCCCACACTTTGGTATCGGTCACACATTCTGACCGATTCATGCACGCGCATGTTGTTTCGATCTGCCGCGCCCTCCAAGAATCAATCGACCGAGATCTGAGTGAAGAAGGGACAGGAACTGGAAGTCGTTATTGAGCGATTTGGTGATCGCGGGAAGTCGATCGCACGCGTGGATGGTTTTGTACTGTTTGTCCCCGGTGGTGTCCCAGGCGACCGCGTACGCGTTGGCATCAGAAGGAAGAAGCGCTCGTACGCCGAAACGCAACTCATTGAGGTTGTTGAGCCGGGGCCCGCCCGTGTTGCCCCACGATGTACCCACTTCGGCGTCTGCGGCGGCTGTAAGTGGCAACACGTTGACTACTCGACGCAATGCGAGGCGAAGCGACAAAGTGTCGTCGATGCCTTTCGAGATATTGCCGGGCTCGGTGACGTTGACGTGGCGGCTACCGTCGCCGCTGATCCGGTATACGAGTACCGCAACAAAATGGAGTTCTCGTTCAGCGCTGCTCGTTGGCTGACATCCGACGAGATTGCTTCGGGGCGCGAGATCGACCGATCGTTTGCACTCGGACTTCACGTCCCGCGCAACTTCGAGAAGGTCCTTGATCTCTCCGAGTGCCACCTCGTTCCGTCGTGGGTGTCCCGGCTGCTGAATGAGTTTCGGTCACTCGCAAAGAGTCACGGTTGGTCGCCGTGGAACGTGCGGGATCACACCGGCTACCTGCGGCACCTCGTTGTGCGCAACTCCGCGGAATACGACGAGGCCATGGTCAACCTGGTCGTGTCTGCGCGGGACGGTGATCGCGAGGCATCCGTTGTTGACATGCTCCAGCGCCGGTTTCCAGAAGTCACGACAGGGATTGTAACCCTCAATACCGCGGTATCACAGACATCGTACGGCACGGCTACCACGCTGTTTGGCCCCGGCTTCATCCGGGATCGCATCGGCCGAGCAGACTATCGCGTCACGCCGGCTTCGTTTTTCCAGACAAACACGCGGCAGGCTGACAGATTGTACGATGTAGCCCGAACGTTGGCTGAGCTTACGCCGTCTGATACGGTGTACGACCTCTACTGCGGGGCGGGGACGATTGCCCTGTATCTCGCATCCGACGTGTCTCGTGTTATTGGCGTCGAGGTGATCCAGGAGGCGGTGGACGCCGCACGGCAAAACGCGCTGGACAATGGTGTCGCGAACGTGGTATTTGAACAGGGCGACATGCTGGAGCATTTTGGCGACGAATTGGTTCATCGTCATGGTCGCCCCGACGTTGTTGTCGTTGATCCGCCCCGGGCGGGTATGCATCCCCGCGTCGTCGAACGGCTCTCGGCCCTTGAGGCTGACCGCCTTGTCTACGTAAGCTGCAACCCGCGAACCATGGCACGCGATATCGGCGGACTCAGTGACCGCTATCGAGTCGACACCGTTGTTCCGGTCGACATGTTTCCGCATACCCATCACACTGAAGCCGTGGCCCGCCTGACGCGTAAGACATGACCGTGCGCGCACCAATTGCCTTTGTTACGGGTGGCACCGGCTTTGTTGGTTCGCACCTGGTCGAGGCGCTCCTTGACGCCGGCTACGCCGAGGTGCGTTGTCTCGTACGTTCAGATCCCAAGTGGCTTGTGGATCGCGACGTGACGGTGGTACGTGGCACACTGGACGACACGGCCGCGCTGGAGGCAGCTGTGGATGGCGTTGACTACGTGTACCATGTTGCCGGACTAACGCGAGCTCCGTCGCTTGGACCGCTGGTGCAGAGTAACGTCTTCGGGACGTTGCGTCTGATGGATGCCGTCGAGCGCGTTAACCCGGCAATCAGAAAGGTGCTTGTCACCAGTTCGCTGGCAGCGGTTGGGCAGGCAACGACGCGAATTGCGGATGAGGCGACACCGCTGAATCCCGTGAGCGACTATGGGCAGTCGAAAGCCCGGATGGAGCTGGCATTACGCGAGCAATCCTGGAACGAGCGTCTGCCGCTGGTCGTTGTGCGGCCACCTGCGGTGTACGGTCCGCGAGAGGCAGACATCCTCGACTTCTTCAAGTCGCTCAACCGCGGCGTATGTCCGGTCGTCGGACGCGGGACACGGCCTGAGCTAAGCCTGGTCTTCGTGCGCGATCTGGTGCGTGGAATGATCCTGGCCGCGGAAAGCAGCGTGGCAGACGGGGAGACGTACTTCCTCGGGAGTGAAGACTTCTATTCGTGGCACGAAATCCGGGATGCCGCGGCTGAACCCATTGGCCGACGAATTGTGACGGTGCATGTGCCTGAGCTCGTTGTGCCGGTTATTGGGGCTGCCGCTGAGTACTGGGGCCGGGCCACCAAGCGCTATCCGCCCCTCAATCGTGAGAAGTCCCGCGAGATTCTCACCGCGGTGAAGATGTGCTCTGTTGAAAAAGCGATGACATCACTCGGATTCAGGCAAGAGACTGACCTGCAGACGGGAATTGCGGAAACGATCGAGTGGTACAGGCGTGAGGGTATGCTGTGACCAGCGGGCGGCTCGGCAACCGCTGGGGTATCTTTACATCCGTCGTCGGGGCAAGTGCATTCCGACTCTTTCGTGAGACTACACGTTACGCCACATGCTAGGCTTTAACACCGGCTACGTCGAAGAACTCTACACGCAGTACCTGGAAGACCCGCAGAGTGTAAGCGAGAGCTGGCAGGACTTCTTCAAGGACTACAAGCCCTCTGCGTCCTTTAAGGCGGCGGCCGAGGCGCGGGCCGCCCGCGTGGCGGCGTCAGCACCTGCTGCGGTCGAGGCTGGTGGCGCCGTGGCGGTTCCGGGTGATGGCACTTCGGCGGCGGTCAAAGCACCGGCGCCAACGCCGGTAGAGGAAGAGAGCGGGGACTGGCAGGCCCTGCGTGGGCCATCCGCGAAGATTGCCGAAAACATGGAGGCCAGCCTTCGTGTGCCGACGGCAACCTCGGTCCGCACCTTCCCGGTCAAGCTGCTTGCTGAGAATCGGAAACTGATCAACGACTTTCAGAAGTACGTCGGCGGGCGCAAGGTTTCGTTTACGCACATCATCGCATGGGCGATCGTGCGCGGGTTGCGCGAAGTCCCCGGAATGAACGCGGCGTATCGGGTGAAAGATGACCAGCCGTACCATGTGCGCCACGACCACGTCAACCTCGGTCTGGCGATCGACATCGAGCGCCGCGGACGCCGGTCGCTGCTGGTGCCCAACGTGAAGCAAGCTGACACCATGTCGTTCCCGCAATTCTTCGGGATCTACAACGATCTGGTCAGCCGTGCGCGTAAGGGCAAACTCGAAATCGACGACTTTGCGGGCACAACCGCGACGATCACCAATCCGGGGATGATTGGTACGTCACTGTCGGTGCCGAGACTGATGGAAGGGCAGGGGTTGATCGTCGGCGTCGGGGCGATTGAGTATCCGCCCAACTACCACGCGTTTTCGCCGGAGGTCGTTAGCCGCGCCGGGATCTCGCAGGTGATGACGATCACGTCGACGTACGACCACCGCGTTATCCAGGGTGCCGAGAGCGGCGCATTTCTGGCTCACGTCACACAGCTTCTTGTTGGTGAGCACGGGTTCTACGAGTCGATCTTTGAAGACCTCGGAATTCCGCACCAACCATACCGGCCCACCACTGACAACACGCCGCAGCTCGGGCAACTCGACAGCCACGCCGAGTTCGACATGATCCGGAAGCAGGCGCGTGTGCTGCAGCTCATTCGGGCATACCGCGTGCGTGGGCACCTCCAGGCCGACATCAACCCGCTCGGCAACGCGTGGGAGTATCACCCAGAACTTGACCCGGCGACATACGGGCTGACCATCTGGGACCTTGACCGCGTGTTTGACTGCGGCGGACTCGCCGGCAAGGAGCTGATGCCCCTGCGGGACATCCTCGATACGCTTCGTGCAACGTATTCGCGAAAGGTCGGGATCGAGTACATGCACATATCCGACCCCGAGGAAAAGCGGTGGCTCCAGGATCACATGGAAGCAAACTCAACGGAGTTTGCCCTGGACGGCGAAGCGAAGCGTCGCCTGCTTTCGAAGATGAACTCCGCTGAGGCGTTTGAGCGCTTCTTGCACACGAAGTACATCGGGCACAAGCGCTTCTCGATGGAGGGTGCTGAGACTGCCATCGCGATGCTGGACTTCCTTCTTTCGGATGCC
>JAUIJQ010000302.1 GCA_030431165.1 Rhodothermia bacterium
GTCACTGCGGTCACAACAGTGAAAGCCCAAGCGACTCGGTCGTTCTTCCCGTTCAGCGATGTCTCGGAAGCAACGTACACGCTTCGCGCGGCGACGCCGGATATATCGCCGGATGGCGCGTCGTCAACCCAGGTGATCCAGGTATCGCTGACAACCGCGACCGAAAACGCGGAAATCCGATATACGCTGGACGGGTCTGATCCCAACGAAAGTGCGACGCTATACAATGGCCCGATTGAGTTGTCGACCAGCGCCACCCTGGCGGCGCGTGCGTTTCGCGACGGATACGAATTCAGCGCGGTTGCAAGAGCGTCGTTCACCGTCACGGAGCCCCGCGTTCCGACGTACGAAACCGTGCCCGTCGATGCACAAGTCGAAGAGGGCGGTGAGGCAATTTTTACGATAGGCGTATCCGGATCTCCCGCGCCCACCATCGAGTGGTTGCATAACGACGTGGTGCTTGAAGGGGAAACGAATGACACGCTCCGGATTGCGCCGGTTCTGCCTGCCCACGCTGGTCGATACCAGGCGCGTGCGACAAACCAGCAAGGCGTGACGACGTCGGATGTGGCTTTGCTCGAAGTCTTCCCTACGCCGGTTGCCCCGTCGATAACGCAAGAACCCGAGGACATCCAGATCGGCCAGGATTCACTCGCAGCGTTTGTCGTCTCGGCTTCGGGTGTTCCGACTCCGACGTATCAGTGGCTGCGGAACGGCACAGCGCTGCTCGGCCAAACCGGTCCGTCACTCGTTTTCCCGAGCGTCACGCTTGCTATGGCAGGTGAGTACCAGGTTGTTGTCGCCAACCAGGCGGGGTCGGATTCAAGTCGGGTCGCTATGCTGACTGTGGTTGTCTCCACCGGACTCGAAGCCGTGGGTGACGGCGTTGATGGTTTTGAGCTGGGGGTCAATTATCCGAACCCGTTCAGCAACACGACACGAATCCCATTCTCCATTCCGGAGGCCACGGATGTGCAAGTGACGCTGTACGATCTGCAGGGTCGGCGGCTTGCGATTCTGATAGACGACACGTTGCCGAAGGGTCGCTATGAGTTGGACTTCGACGCCTCGGGTCTTGCTAGCGGCGTCTACTTCTATCGCCTGGAAGCGGATACGCACAAAGACACCGGTACGATGACATTGGTTCGCTAGTTATGGCTCTCCACAGACTGCTCGACTTTGACTACGGTCCGGATGGGGACCAGCGACTGACAGCAGCGCTGCACAGCGGTGTTGACCCAAATGATCGCGACGAGGCCGGCGAACCGTTGTTGCTTGTTGCCGCGCGTCGCCGACGGCTTGAAGCAGTGCGCATTCTTCTGGACACCGGCGCTGATATAAACGCAACGAACGCGCACGGCAAGTCAGCGTATGCGCACGCAACTCGAAGGCAGTTTGACGAAGTCACGGAGCTGCTGGTGGAGCGGGGCGCAGACACCACGCTGAGTCCAGCGGACAAACTCGCGGTCGCTGTTGGGACGGGCGACCTGGGCGCTGCATGCGCAGTGATCGAAGCAGACCCAACGGTTGTGCGCACCGGCAACCCGGAAGAAGACCGCCTGCTTGCCGACATCGCGGGACGCGGAAACTCACTCGACGCGGTACGTCTGCTTGTTGAGGCAGGCGCCGACCTGACAGCTCGCGGACTCGACGACGGCACGCCGCTTCATATTGCAGCGTGGTTTGGCCAGCCCCGGAATGCTGCGGTACTTGTTCACGCCGGCGCACCGCTTGAGCTCTTCGACGCGGTACACCAAAGCTCGCCGCTTGGCTGGGCCGTGCACGGGTCGCGGTACTCCGGTGCGGCTGACGAGCGTACAGACGACTACGATGCGGTTGTACGCCTGCTCCTTGAGGCCGGCGCCCGGACGTGTTATCCTGACGACGCGTCCGATGCGTACTTCAGGCGCCTGCTGGGCGACGCGTCGCCGTCGGTGGGGGCTATTCTGCTTGGCAACGGCCACACTTGCTAGCTAGATTCGAAACTCAAGAAACGCCTTTCAGAGACAGAAAGTCTTGTAGACATGCCAACTGCCCCCGTTTCAGTCGACAACTTCAAGTTCCTGCGCGCCCTCGCGAAGAACAACAACCGCGAATGGTTCAACGCAAACAAGGACCGCTACACGGCGGCCCACGAAAACACCATTGCGTTTGCTGACGGCGTGCTGGCGCTCATGCGTAAACATGACGACATCGAAACGCCATCCGGCAAAAAGTCGCTCATGCGCATTTACAGGGACACGAGGTTCTCAAAGGACAAGACGCCGTACAAAACGTGGTGGGGTGGTGGCTTCTCGCGACGCGGCGCGCATCTGCGCGGTGGCTACTACTTCCAGCTTCAGCCGGGCGGCTCCTTTATCGGCGGCGGATTTTACAAGCCGGAGGCGAGTGACCTGTCGCACATCCGGAACCACATTGCCGCTGACGATGAGCCACTTCGCAAGATTCTGAAATCGGCGGCGGTCCGAAACACGTTTGGCGAACTGCGCGGCGAGCAGCTCAAGACAGCCCCTAAGGGATTTGATCGCGATCACCCCGCTATCGAGCTGCTGCGCTTTAAGTCGCTATACTTTATGCGCGAGTTCACGGATGCCGAGGTGTTGTCCGCTGACTTCCCGCGCGAGTTCGACAAGACCATGAAGAAGCTCCGGCCGTTCTTCGACTACATGTCGGAAGTATTGACCACAGATCTGAACGGCGAGTCGCTGCTGTAGTGTTGCCGACGTCGTCCTCATCTATCTCGTCGCCTGCGCGTGGTCGGGGGCCGCATCGACCGGGAATCGTTGCGCTGATCCTGGCATTGCTGGGTTGCCTCGGGGCCCCAGGCGGCGCAAACGGGCAGCAGCGGGTCGACGCACCCGATGTGCTACCCGCGCCCGTCTTCGAGACGCCGCTCCGGTTTCAGCACCTCGGCATCGAGGACGGCCTGTCCCAGTCATCAGGCGACGAGTTTCTGCAGGACCGCCATGGATTCCTCTGGATAGGAACGCAGGGCGGCGGTTTGAACCGGTTCGATGGCCGCTCTTTCAAAGTCTTCCGGCCGATTCCTGGCGACTCAACCTCGCTTTCGAATTCGTTTCCGAGCACGCTCTTTGAAGACAGCTCGGGTCGTCTCTGGGTTGGTACGGATGACGGCATCAACCTGTACAATCCTGTCGACGAGACCTTTACCCGGTTCTCGCTGAGGCCCACACCCTCTGAGCCCGCGAGGGTAACCGGCATGGACGAAGACGCACTTGGCAATCTCTGGATATTGACTTCAGTGGGGCTCATCAAGTGGGACGCCGCGACAGGCGAGTTTTCGAACATCAACCGTGATCCCAGATTTCGTGTTGATCTCTTGCCCGTCAGTGGTGGCGCTGTAGTTGTCGATGCAGACGGGTTTGTCTGGTTGGCGGGCGCAACAAACCTCTGGCGCTTTGATCCGGAGTCAGGCGAGCTGCGCGAGTACATATCCAGCTACGAAACCGACGACATAAGCGAACACTTCTTTATGAAGATCGCCGTGGATTCCACGGATCCCGACGTGCTGTGGATTGTCGGTCTTGGCGTATACCGACTTAACCGAAGGGATGGCTCTTACCGGCGATTCATGAGACCCGTCGATGGTCTCGATGAGAATGGGTTCATTTCGCTCGCTCAGCAGCCCGGTGATCCCAACACGATCTGGCTCGCCGGATTTGAGAGCGGGTTGTTCGCGTTTGACGTACGCGACGGATCGTTTACGTCGTATGGACACGACCCAATGAACCCGGATAGTCCAGCGGCAAACCGGTTGCAGGACGTCTACTTCGACAAGTCGGGTCTGTTGTGGGTGGGGACGGGCCTGAACGGGGTGGACCGCGTTGATCTCGACGGCGGCGAGTTCAAGCACGTGCGATCGATACCGGGCGTCGCAGCGTCACTCCCCTCCAATGAGGTGCGGGGTATTTCCGAAAGTCTGGACGGTACCATATGGGTCGGAAACCCACCGACCGCATTGGTCAGCTACGACCAGGCAACAAGTCGGTTGACGAGATACGAGTCCGTTGAATCGCGCCTCCCGGGTCCTGTATGGAACATCGAGCCGTCGGCGGATGGGTCGATATGGCTCGGAACGCTTGCAGGTGGATCGGGTGAGCCGGCCGTATTCAACTATGATCCGTCCACTGCCACACTTACGGAATACCCGGAGACGGTCACCTCGGATTTCCCGAATGTGGGGGCATTGCTCGAGGACGACGCTGGAATCTTGTGGATAGGACACTTTGAAGGTGTCGACAGACTTGATCCGGTATCCCGTGTGCTGACGGCCGATGCCATCGGTCGACGAGGCGTCGATGTGGCAGACATCGCCCAAGACAACCGCGGCAGACTCTGGATCGCGACACGCAATGCCGGAATCGCAGTATTTGAACCGGTGTCGGGCAACATTACCTGGTACGAGCCCAATCCGCGCAACCCGAGCGCGCTACCGGCGCCGTGGGTCACAAATGTCGTTCAGGTTCGCGACGATCCGGCTGGATTTTGGGTGAGCACATACGGTGGTGGTCTTGCGCGTCTCGACGAGCGTACCGGTCGGTTCAAGGTCTACACGACGGTCGACGGACTTGCCGACAACGTCGTCTACGGGATCCTCGAAGACGACGACGGACGGCTGTGGATGAGCACCAACCGCGGCCTGTCGCGATTCGACCCGGAGACTGAGACGTTCCAGACCTTCGGCACCGAACGAGGGATCCAGAGCTGGGAGTTCAACCAGCACGCCTTCCATCGAAGTCCGACAACGGGCCTCATGTATTTCGGCGGCATCAATGGGTTCAATGTTTTTGATCCGGATGCACTTACGCCAAGTGACGCGCCGCCGCAGGTTGCCTTTACAAGCTTCCTCATCCACAACCGCGTCGTGGACCCTGGTCCCGACTCGCCCCTCAAGACAGCGATCAATCTCGCTGACCATGTTGTGTTGGCGCCCGATCAGAACGGCTTCGGATTCGAATTCGCTGCGATGGACTTCAAGATCCCGGGCCAGAACCGGTACCGGTACATGCTGGAAGGGTT
>JAUIJQ010000303.1 GCA_030431165.1 Rhodothermia bacterium
AGTCCCGGAATTGACCGTAACGGTCGCGGTCACTACCAGCGTGTCGTCACGAACAACGTATGTCGCTGGATGGGTTCGCCATGAGTAGTAGACTGAAGTATTACCTGATGCAGTTCCGTACAGATCGAGCGCGAGCTCAAACGGCCCATCATTCGAATAATAGCAACCGGAAAAGAATTTGGGTCTTTCAAACGAGGTGACCGCGTACTCGCCCGCGCCGTCAAACGCGACATTGATGTGAAACCAGATCGTTGCCTCATCACTTGTATCCGCGATCTCCAGTGCAACAGGGTGCCGGCCAATATCTTCTCGCCGGGGAGTACCAACGAGGGCCACTGAATCGCCAGCATACGACTCAAGACGGAGCCAGCCGGGGCCATCGACCAGGCGGGCCTGCACGTTGTCACCATCCCCTTCGGCGAAAAGCTGCGTGTACCGGTACGCTGAACCGGATACAGCCGTTGTGTCCGGATTGATATTAACAAAGCGTGGCCCAACGTTCTCCGGAGTGTTGGCATCGCATGCTGACAGCGCAATCGAGATGATGCAGCCCAGGATGGCAGTGATGCTGACTTGTCGGTTCACCTGTCGGACGCCGTAGTTGAATTGGATCCAGGCATTTAAAGTCGATACGCCGGCATCTGTCCATTGTTCTGTTTGCCCAACAACCGCGTGCGGCGCGGTCCTATCGTTATCGAGTGCTTGAATGGCTTAACGGCGCGACCATGCTGAAGGAGCCTCGATCAGTTCAAAATGGGTTACGCGTTCCGATCGAAGAAGCGCGAACGGGTCGTCCACGACCACCAGGTCCGCAAAATCTCTCCGCTGTCTATAGATGCCGGCCGGCACTCCGTCCAGGTCAATCCGGACCACGAAGATGGCGGCGCGGTATGCTTTTGTGCCAAGGGGCCGCGCAGGTTCGAACCACGCTTCGAGTACGCGGATACCTCTGCGCGCCGCACTGGTAAGAAGAGATCCGCCGTTGGTCGCACGATGAGCCGGCACCAGCACGTATTGACCTGTTCGAAAGACAACGTCTGTGCGTGCAACCGATGATACCGCGTACTTGGCTGTCGGGCCTCGGCGACTGACCGCCACGTCGAACGTGCTGTCGACGCTATGATACTGTGCGTGGCAGGGCTGGTCGCAAACCAAGACGAGCATGGCAAATACGGCAACAGTACCATTTCGTGTTAGCCTGCTCATGCTGGATCTTGTGGTCGAATCTCGGACTTACCGGACCTCGCAGTCATGCCGCATCGGTACGCAGTGCTTGAACTACGATCTCGCGCTAGTCGCCCGCGAATACCTGGCGTCCCCTGACAAAAACTGCATAGATCGAGCGGGTGTTGCTTATGTCTTCGAGCGGGTTTTTGTTCAACAATACCAGGTCAGCATTCTTGCCGACTTCAACGGTTCCGACCTCGTCCAAAACGCCCAGCATCTTTGCGCTGTTGTGCGTAGCCATCTTGATTAGCTCACTCGGTTCAAACAGGCCGCCCATCGCCATAAGTTCCAGTTCCTCGTGTACACTGATCCCGGGGAACACAAAGTCATTTCCCGTGTCCGTTCCGATCACGAGATTAAATCCCATGTCGTAGAGACCACGCAAATCCTCCAGCTGCGGTCTGATCACACTGTCCAGCGTTGGGTTTGAAATACCGTATATCTCGCTGAGAAATTGAATTGACTCCTCGGGGGAAGCCGACGCGCGAAGCCGACCAATTTCCTCCTCATCGTAGACGTTCAGCCGTACGATTTCGTCGATCCACGCATTTCTTGCTGGATAGAAGAACGACTTATCTATCATTAGCGTCGTTACCCACGAGACATCGCGATCCCGAAGTTCCTGTATGACGGCCCGGTCGCGCTCCCAGTTAATATCGACGCCGACAAAGTGAAGGATGTGGTCAACACCGGCTGCAGCGGCAATTCTGACCTCCTCCATGTCACTTACGTGCGCAAAAACCTCAAGGTCATGCTTTCTGGCCTCGGCGACGATCTTCGCGACAAAGGCGGTTGGCATTCGTTCGACGAACGGTGGGCTTGGACCGTCTTCTATTGTAACCTTGATTCCGATATTTGATTGGCCTGCTACCTCTTCGACAAGGCCTGGTATGTCCAGCGTGTCACGAACAAAGAAGACGGACTTTCCTTCAACCCAATTGTCTGTCACATACGTCTTCACCGGGTGCCTTCCCTCCATAGTGAAGTGCTGACTCGTATGATACGTGTTCGGGGCGGGTATGGAGTCGCTTTCGGATAGTTGGCGCATTCGGGTCAGCGCTTCGTTCGTGCAGTCGCTGCACCCGGGTACCAGTATTGATGTGACGCCAAACCGTACAAACCGTGGCAGGTTTGATTCAATCGGAAATGGGTGCGCATGTGCGTTGATCAAGCCGGGAATCAGCACTTTTTCGGATCCGTCTATCGTTTGCGTCCCCATGATCGCTGCGGCGCTCGTCGCGATTCGAACGATTCGGCCGTCGGATATCGCAACGTCAACAGCGGGCCGGGCCTCGGCACCCGTTCCGTCAATCAGCGTGACATTCTTAATCACAAGATCGTGGGTTGACGCTACGTCAGTTCCACAGCCCGCACCGACGAGCATGATGACAGCGGCAACTCGTAGATGTGATCTCATCATTGGCAGCTACCGTTGCCCGTGAGGGACTACCTTCAAAGGGTCGTCGCCGCTCCGGTCGTCCACAACAGCGGGGCCGGTCAAGCGCGCTTCGAGTGTGTGTGACGACATCCTATTTAATCGGTCGAAGACAGCCCATGTTGAGTTATCGTCGATGGAGACTTTGTCGCGGTTTCGAAGCACGCAGTCAAAGTAGAACTCGTCAGGTTCTCCGTTGCCCCGGTCTTGGTACTGCTGAACGCTTGAAATGTCCTGCCAGTTACACTGCGTTGTCCAACGCCGCCGCCGCACCTCTACGCCCGTTGCGTTGATCCGAACAACTGCCGGGCCACCTACAATCCTGCGTAGGCCAGGCACAATCAAATGGCGTCGCGTCCACAACATCTTTATCAGCGGTGCGAATACAGCAACGACCAAGAAGGCAGCCGACAGCACTATCAAACGCGGGAGGTCGTACTGGGGTAAGAGCCACAATACCCACGCAAAGATAAGAGGGGCTGATAGTAGTGTTACCGCGACAACGCCATCGATGTCGCTGACCACTGTTGCCTCGACAGATTCACTTGATTCAGACTCTGTTACCGCTGCATAAGGTGTAAGGCAACCGGGGCAAATGTCGCCTTCGTAACGGCGCGAAGCATCGTAGCGATTGCCGCACGACTCGTTACCAATTGCGCCGAACAATCATCCGTTTAAACTCAGGGTAAGCATCATAAAGCAACCTTGACGATTGTCGTCACCGTCGATTGAGTCTCAGACTCTACGCGGACAAAATACAAGCCGCTGGCAAAGTGACTTAGGTCAAGAACCATCTGACTGCCTGTCACATCGTTCCGACGCACGATGCGCCCGACGACATCTGCGATAACAATCGAAGCTACCTGATCCGCACCACTAAGCTCGACGGTCACCTCTCGTGTCGCTGGATTCGGATACACGCTGATGCGTAATTCGTCCCGAAAGCGATGATCCTCGACTTGCGTCGCGATGGTCAGGCCACCGTCGATTGCGTGCCAGTTGGTTCCATCCCATCGCGCAATCGAATTTGCGGCTACCGTTCCAACGGAGTCGAACCGTCCCGCGACAATCAAGTGCCCCAGACTGTCGATGGCTACGTGTTGAACACCGCCGTTCGGCGGGCCAGACAGAGCCGCCCAAGTTGAACCGTTCCACATAGCAAGGCCCGCAGCGCCGGTGAGGTTATCAGTGAATGTGCCGCCAGCGTACAGGATGCCGTCCTTGCTCATTGCAATCGACTCGATTCTGTCAAACTCACGCGAGCCGAGTCCGTCGCCCAGGGCGAGCCACTGGGTGCCGTTCCATAATCCGACATTGTTTAGCCGCGTCGCGCCAGAGCTGTCGAATCTACCGGCAGCATAGAGGCCCTCGTCGGAGTGCAGCAGATCATACACACGGTCGTTCGATCCATCGTCGCCGAGGCCATCGCCAAGCGGGGTGGTTTGCCCAGAAATTATCACACCTATGCGTTGAGATGGGCCGTCACCCAGCGAATTGAAGTCGCCCGCGACGAAAAGCGTGTCTCCAGCGGTCTCCACCGTGCGGATCGCATCGAGAACGATGTCACCGGCGCCACGGCCGGAGACGTTTACACCTGCGGAGTCCCACGAATCACCAACCAGTACGGCAATGCTTTGCTGTGTAACGCCATCGATGTCGCCAAAGTCGCCGGCGAAAATCAGAGAATCTTGTCCCCAGGGATGAACGTCGTGAACGTAGGGAAGCGAGAGGCTGTTTGGTGCAGCAACCGACCCTACTCTGGACCAGGAACCATTACGACGCCTGAATACCCAATCGTCGTACTGATTGGGATTCGGATTGTCGCCTACAATGTACAAGTCGCCATCAGCGACAGCGACACGATATGGATCGTCGGCGGGGTGTTCGATGGGCTCCCACTTCGTTCCGGTCCACAATGCAAGTCCGGGTGCGTTTTGCCCAGAAGCGCGATTGAACGATCCCGAAACGTAGATACCCGCCGTGGTCACCTCGATGTCGCGAACCGAACCGAGGAGCACTTCGGCCGGCTCGATTGAACGGTGGCTGCCGAGTGACCACATGCCCAGCACGAGCAGGAGTGCTGTCGACTTGGATATCCGACGCCGGATTGGAACGTGCGCCCGCGCGCTCACCTCGTCTTGAAAAGAAGTATGGTGCACCGTGCCTTCAGTGACTCAGAGACTCAGCGACTCAGCGACTCAGCGACTCCGTGACTCCGTGACAAGAAGCAAGGGGCCAGGCGAAACTTCTGCAAGGCTAATATCCATCCTGGCTGCTATCACTTAGAATGAACCTCCCCAACCAAATCCGACAAAGGGTGCAACCCTTACGCTCGCATCATCCGACAGCACCAGTACGCTAATGG
>JAUIJQ010000304.1 GCA_030431165.1 Rhodothermia bacterium
TAGTACGCTCTTCGGTACGTTCCGCGTCGACTCAACCGCGCGCCGGGTTGCTTTCTCTATCGGTGGCAAAGATCGGTGGGTGATCAACGCTGACCACTTCGCCGGATATCCGCGCGTGTCAATCAGGAGCCTGGACGCCAGTACTGACGGGTCCGGCAACAACGGCACGTCCGGCAAATCCGGCAAATCCGGTTTCATCGTTCGCCTGCGCGGTGCGCTTTTCCCCGGCACGGACATCCCGGCCGACTTCACAGCCACAGTACCCCGGGGGCTTTCTGGATGGCGGATGGTCTTTGAATCCGCCTCGGGATGGTCGGCCGAGAGCGGCTTTGAGCCCTGGCTGCTCGGGCGCAGGGCGCTTGTTGGCTCTGCCGCGTTCAGCGAATCGGTCGGATCAACCGCGCTCGAACCTATCCTGCGCCTGCATGGACGCGCCCGCGTCTCTTTTTCGCCGGATTGGACGCTTCGCTTCCAGGGTCGCGACATCGTATCCGCCGCTGCACCGGGTATCGACGTTCGTGCTGACTTCGCAGCGCTGCACCTCCTACAGCCCGGCGCGAGCAGCCTGTTTGCAGCGCCGACAAAGAGGCGGTCACTTTTTACGCTGGATCGATCCGACCAGGCTTGGGACATCGTTCCCGAGATTCACAAAGGCGAGCTGTGGCAATTCCGCGCCACGACGAACGGATTTGACCGGCTGCTCATCGAAGCAGGCGCGCCCGGTCGCGGTACAACACGCAGCCGCCGCTCCTTCGCTCTCTGCGCTGAGTGCACGGACTCGCGCCGGCAAGCTGTATCCGTTGCGCCGGCGGACTGCTGCTCCACCTTCAGCGGTGAGCCGTTTGAGATTCCGCTTGCGGATGCACGCTATGCCGTCACAATTAATGGGGCGGGGAAGCACGCGGCGGTGGCATCCGGATTTGTGCGTGGTGCTTCGTGGCTTCGCACCGATGACTTCTCGCTCCGCGTCGGCAAAGCTGACGACACTGACGGCGCCACCTTCTGTCTGACGGCAACCGACGGCAAGGTTGACGATGTCGACTGCGTGCTTGACATCCACGAAACGATGCTGCACCCCGACGGGGACGATGTGATCGTCCGTCCCGTCGCGCTCGCCGAGCCGCGGCCGATCCGGATTGGCGGTCCAGTCAGGAAGACCGCGTCATTGTCGGCGGCAGCAGCCCTGCCCGCATCCAGCGGGCCATCCGAAGGCGACCTGCCCGCTGAAGATGTCCTGGCATTCAGGAAAACGCGGAGCCAGGCGCACGGCCATACCGCGGCTCTGTCGCTCGCGGTCGCGCCGGTGGAACTCATTAGGCCGCAAGACCTTGCGGTTATTCGGTTCGAGTTTCGCAATATGAGTGTTACGTCGCGGGGCGGACAGCGATTTGTTGCTCCCGACGGCTCGGGTGCCGCGTACCTGATCGCCCAGTTCCAGGCGCAACACATTACGGAGCGAGCGCTGTTTGAAGCCTCGAGTCCGTCGTCGGATGGCATGTCCCTCCAGGACGAAGTCGATGAATCGGGTGTCAGCGGTGACAGCTCGATTACAAAAGACACGTCATCAGGAAGCGACGACCCGGCCAACTTCCCGCCGCCTGTTGATGCCCGCATGTCGGGCGTAAGCCGCCTCGTGTTCCGCGTGCCGTCATCCAAGACGATCCCGTTCACGATGGAGGGACTGCTTGAGGCGTGCTCGGAGCTGGACATGAGTCTCGCGGGCAACGCACTGCCGCCGGATCGCCCGAAGATCTTTATCTACGATTTTGACCTGGGCAACGTCCTCGGCAAGAATCGCTTTGCCATTGAGCCCGAAGTGATGAACCGGGCGGGCGTGTCGTTGTGGTCAACCCTTGAGACCGACGCGACAACCACGCAGAACGTGCAGCGCGGCGGACTCATCGTGCGGGGCGCGAATCGAGCCGCGTTTATGAATGCCGTCAATGCCGGGGTTGCAAACCGCGTGGCAGCGGCGGCAAACGTTCGGCGCGCTGACCCCAACGCCGGTGCGCAGGGCCGAGCAGCCGTAGGCGCGGGGGCTGTCGCACAGCGTGCCGCGATATCACAGGTCTTGATAGAAGAGACCGAAAGCACAGCACCGGCGTCGACGGCGAGCACGCTGATAAGGAACTTTCGCAACAAGCGGCTTGCTTCAAATTCCACCGTGGGGCAGATCATCGCAGCGAGTGACGCTCAGCTTGCTGCTGCTGACGCCGTCGGCATCAACGTTGGCGCCATCAACGCGGCGATTCTGCCGACCCGGCCCGAGGCGCCGGGTGCGATCACGACTGCCATCGAGGCGCCGTACCGGCTGTACATGTCGCCGAACCGGCACAACGCCTGGGCACATTCCCCGGTAGCGAAAGCGTCGCCGTCAGGGGTGTACGAGTTGTGGCACACGCGGCTTGGCGTTCGATCCGGCAACGGAAACATCTTTGAGGGTCCGCACTGGGCCCGCGCGATGCGCGCAATCTGGTCGCCGGATTTCCGCGACGACGCCATCAATGGCCCCGCCCCCAGCAACGAGCCATTCAGGATGGCGCTTGACGGCTCAGACCGTCACAACCTCGTCCACCTGACGTCGAACTTCTTCCTCGACCCGTGGAAGCCGCGGCCAGTTGACGTGCGGCAGTTCATGTTGTCGTCGCTCGGTGCGTGGATAAACCTGCGCGGCGACTTTGGTCCGAATGGCGACGACCTGCCCGGCGGATTGTCGGTGCTTGAATGGGTGCACCGAAGTACGATGGCGCGCGACCACTACGTCAAGGTTGTCTACGCCGGCTACCTCTTTCCGTGGGGCCACCAGGCTTCGCTGATCAAGATCACGGAGCGGAAGTTTGCGCCGCATCCGACCAATTCGAATGCGAAGGTTGCGTACCTCTTCCAGCGCATGTTCATCGTGGTGCGCGAGCCGCTCAAGGTCATCAAGTCGGGCGTTGCGTCCCTGGACAGGCAGAATCCGTTTAAGAGTGCGCAGATCCTGACGCTGAACACGCCGAACCTCGACAAGCCCGAGGCGACGGATTACCCCGAGCCGAACGGGCACGAGCAGGCGCTGTTCTGGCCGCGCGTTGGGGGCGTAGACTTCCTGTTCAACATGCGCCTCGAAGACCTCGAGGGTGAGCGGCACGAGGTGACGATGCCGCTGGCATTTGTGCGCAAAGACGAGGTCGACAAGTTTGTCACGAACAATCCGGGATCTGCTATCCAGGATCTGATCGACGACTTCAACGAGGGCACGGGCGCTGCGAAGCAAGCCCGTCGAACGCGGTCATTCAACGGCCAGACGGTTTCGTACGCTGACAGCACGATGCCGGGTGACACGGCCTTTGAGACCGACACGGTGACGTTTGGCGCGGATTCGATCACAGCGCGCCCCGGGTTTGCGCCTGTTGTGCGCGCGGCGACGGCGATTGTGCCTGCCGTCAAGCAACTCATGGGCAACGAGACGCCCATCCCCGTCAAGTACTATGATCGCTACCTGAACGGAGGGTTCTCAGCCAGCGGCAGCAACAAGAATACGGGTGAGATCTTCCTGTCGATCATCACCGATGCGGCTGACGATGCAATCACGCCTGAGATTGCCAGCGCGGTTCAGCTTTTTGAGGTGAACTTCTCGAGCCAGGGGGATCGATCGGGCGGACTCGTGCAGCCGAACATGCGCGTGCAGGGTTTGTCGCGCAAGAAAGGGCCGGTGTCCGGCGCGGGAAAAGCCGCACTGGATCAGTTTGCAAACGGTGACTTCCAGCCGGCTTCGTTCTTTGGTGCACCCGAAGACCAGGGTGGGGCGGCGCCTGACCCGGGTGTGCCCGAGGTCCCAACCGATCTCTTTCCGAAGCTCTTTGGTGTCATCAACCTCTGGGACATCATCGAGAGCACCGGTGTTGATGGACCTGGCGCGCCGAAGTTCATCAGCGAGACGGTAGGCGTCATCGAGCAGTTCCTCGCTGCGTTCGACACGTTCCGCCAGCTTGTTCAGGGTGGGCTAAACGCGGTCACGGAGCTGCAGTCGCAGGTCCAGGCGATCCAGCAGGATTTCCAGAACCTGGAGGACGATTTTAGCGACGTCACGGCCGACACGTTCCCCGGCGCGATTCCCACACACCTCAACGACCTGTTGACGCATGTCGATGCGTTGCTGGGTGCTATCCCCGGTGCAAACCTGGAGGGCGCGCTTCGCCGTGAGGTTGAGAAGCAGCTCAACCAGTTTAAGTCGTGGCTCGAAGACTCCGGATTCATTGACATTGCGCGCGCGTTTGTGATGGCGCTGGACGCGGTGCTGCAGAAGCGGATCCGCCTCGAATGGAAGCCGCCCATCAAGTCGTTCGGGATTCCAAACGCGCCGCCGATTTTTGATGCGTCGGGCTTGAAGAACAACACGCCCGCCACGCTGACGTTGGGTGTCGAGATGAAGGCAGAGGGGAACGGCCCTGGCTCGTCTCCGGCGCTCGACGTGTTCTGCGCGCTGGAGAACTTCACGCTGGACCTCGTCCCGATCCCCGGTGGAACGGCCGCGAACCTGTTCACCCGAATCCTCCGCATCGGCTTTGACAAGATCCACTTCTTCGCGGGTTCGTCGACCAAGCCCGGTGTGGACGTGGTCATGGCGGGCATCGAATTCCAGGGTATCCTTGGATTCGTCGAGACGCTGCGTGACCTGATTCCGCTCGACGGTTTCAGCGACCCGCCGTACATCGATGTGGATGCATCCGGCATTCGGGCCGGATTCGACTTCGACATTCCGGGCGTTGCGGTTGGCGTCTTCTCGTTGCAGAACATCTCGCTCGGCGCAGAGCTGAAGATTCCGTTTATCGGTGAGTCGATCGAGGTCTCGTTCAATTTCAACCGTCCCGAAAACCCCTGCCTCCTCAGCGTTTGGGTTTTCGGCGGTGGTGCCTACTTCGGCGTCACCATCACGCCGCGCGGACTCCGCGCGATTCGCGCCGCGTTTGAGTTTGGCGCAACGGTCTCACTCAACTTCGGCGTCGCCAGCGGCGGCGTCTACGTGATGGC
>JAUIJQ010000305.1 GCA_030431165.1 Rhodothermia bacterium
CATGACCACAGCACCTGCAACGGCAGCCAGAATGGCGACAATCACTGCTGGAGAAAGGCGTTCACCAAGAAACGCAAAGCCAAGTGCGGCAAGCACGATCGGGCTGCTCGCTACCAGTATCGAAGCACTGGCTACCGTTGTGAGGTAGAGCGATTCGATCCATGTAATGAAGTGTCCGGCCAGAAAGACGCCCGACAGCAGGACGAGAACTTTCTCTTTCCGGGTCAGCCGGGTTGGTCGTCTCCGTCGTTCTCGCAGCGCGAATGGTGCAAGGACGAGGACGGCAAAGACAGTTCTCAGGGCAGCTACTGCGATCGGCGGAGCATCGGTCGCAAACCGAACCAGGATCGGGCTGAAAGAGAACGTGACAAGCCCCACCGCGACGATCGGATAAACCGACTTTGGTCGGGTGTGCTCAGCGGCATGCACAGCTAGTCGCGCAAGCGGTCTACCGACTTGATCAGCTTGATGTCCTTGTCCACGCCACGCCTGGCGAGACGATAGAACAGCAACGCAACCGCCGGAACCACAATCGTCAGCGTCGCCGGCCACGAGTCAAAGACCGATGCGACGCCTGCCCCACCAACGCCATACAGTATCAACGACCCGGCTGAGACAATCAGCGTGAGCGACGCAACCATTTCAGTCCAGAAGATCAGGGATCGCTGCGTGGGCCGTCTGGAATACAACAGGATTGCAATGATACCGAGAACGGCCGTGAGCAGGTACAATGCCGAACGCATCGTAAACACCCACTGCGGGGTACCGTCTTCAAGCGGTGCAAAACCGATCAGGAATGGCAGGACGCACACGATGGCGCCGACTAGCAGATAGACCGTCTGGATACGCTGAATCATGAACTACGTCGTGGGGGTTCAGGAACGTGCCCTCGTTGCAACACGGTCCACAAGATAGTCGCGGAACTCCGTCGTAGTGCTCGACCCACCAACGTCTGCAGTCAGCGTAGTGCCTTCGCGGTAGGCCGCTTCGAGTTCCTCTTCAACAATTGTAGCGGCGCTGGTCTCGCCAATGTACCGAAGCATCATGACTGCAGATCGGATCAGCGCGGTTGGGTTGGCTTTGTTCTGCCCCGCGATGTCTGGCGCACTGCCGTGAACCGCCTCAAACGCCGCGCAGTCTTCTCCAATATTTGCGCCTGCAACGACACCGAGTCCGCCAACCAAACCGGCACACAGATCGCTCAGGATGTCACCGAACAGGTTGGTTGTGACGATGCAGTCGTAGCGTTCTGGATACATCACGAGTTGCATACTCATGTTGTCAATGATCCTGTCATTGACTTCGAGCTCCGGATAGTCGGGCGCAACATCCCGCCCGATCTCGAGGAACATGGCGCCCGCTTTCTTGAGAATATTTGCCTTGTGAACCAGCGTGATGAGCCTGCGGCCCTCGCGATGAGCGTACTCAAACGCAAAGCGCATAATGCGCTGAGAACCTGCACGCGTGATCCTGGCGATAGTATCCGAGATCTCAAGACGCTCGTCGTAGTTCTCGATTCCGGAGTAGAGCCCCTCGGTGTTTTCCCGGAAGATGATGAGGTCGACGTTCTCAAACGGCGTCTTTATTCCAGGCAGCGACTTGCAGGGCCGAACGTTCGCAAAAAGGTCCAGGCGTTGCCGAAGGGTGACATTGACGCTCTTGAACCCACCGCCGAGCGGCGTGGTGATGGGCCCTTTCAGGGCGACGCGGTTCTCGCTGATGGAATCGAGAATATCGTCTGGGAGTGGCGTCCCGAACGCCTCGACGGCGTCTGTCCCGGTCTTGTCAAAAACATCCCAAGACACCGAGATGCCGGTGGCTTCGAGGACTCTGACGGTTGCGTCAACGACCTCGGGGCCGATTCCATCTCCGGGTAGCAGTGTGATACGGTGAGTCATTCCGGTGCGAACAAAAAAAGCCCTGCAGAGCAGGGCTTTGGGTAAACTGGATCGAGTTAGCCTACTGTACCAGGCGCGTCGTCGAGTAGTTGATACGAAGCGTTCCCGCCTGCCTCAACTCCTGCTCAACCTCCTGGACAATGCCCATTTCAGAGGTTTCGTCAACCTTGAGGGACACGATCAGTTTCGGCTGCTCCGTGAGCTTTCGGTACATAATCGACCGAACACCCGACAGATCCTCGATTAGTGCGTCGTCGATCTGCACGCGGGTGTTACCGAGCTGCAGACCCGGAAGCTTCTCAGGTCCAATCCAGACGTAAGATACGAGGCGTTTCTGGTCAATCTTGGTCAACGCTTCTGCGGCAGGAAGCTGCGTGCGAACGCGGACTTCGTTTTCCCGGAGGACCGTCGTAACCATGAAGAAGATGAGGAGCATGAAGATGATGTCCGGCAGCGACGCTGTCGGGATATCCTGCTTTGGCTTGCTCTTCTTCTTAAAGTGGGTGCTCATCCGCTACGACCAGTTGCGATTTAGTTCTGTGGGTCGGGTTCAGCGATGGAGATAGCGGCCGGGAATCGTTCCCTGACCTCGTTCGGGCGATCCTGCGTTTCGACGACCTCATTGACGTAGTGCGCGTAGTTCTGGAAGCCGAGCCGTCTCGCTTCGGAGTCCCAGATCTCGAAGTACGCCATCCAGGTTTCATCAAGCACATCGATGTATGCGCTGTACGGCGTCTGGCTCGATGTCTTGATCGAGATGATCGCCTTCGTCGGACTCTCGGCGTAATTCGGGTCAACGCCGTTGTTCGTTACGTGCTTCTTAACCTCGTCACGGACAAGGTTGACTGCGGACGGATTGTCCTCGAGCAGGAGCTGCCCGACCTCGTTAACGAGGATCTTGAGCATGTTCCTTTCGCGGACTGGAGGTGGATCCTGCTCGTCCAGAGGCGGAGGAAGCACCATCCCAATTCCGGTATCCACGTTGATCGTCGTGGTCACGAGAAAGAAGATCAGCAGCAGGAAGGCGATGTCGGCCATCGACGCCGTAGGAATCTCGCTTTCGCGCTTCTTCTTTTTCTTCAGCAGGCCTGCCATATCCGTGTGCGGTTACCGCTAGTTGAACAGTCCCTTGAGGCTGGACAGGAGCATCGCCAGTGCCGTTGCGGCCAGCGTGATTACGAGCGTGTAGATCGCTGCCCTGGGCCAGTCCCCGACTACAAATCCCATGATGACAAGAAGCAACACAGGCGCGACGGTCGCGACCATTGCCATGGGACTCATCTTGCCGTAGGTCAGGCCGCGAGTACCAAAGACGAGCATGAGCAGCAGCGCGAGCGCAACCATGCCAAGAACGAGCGGAATCAGTATCTGTACCATCGCGGTAGTTACTTGGTTCGAGGACGATACCGGGGGGCTTAAGCCCCCCGGCCCGTACTGCTATCGGTGGCTACGATCCGGCCGGCTTGTTGGCGGCCAGCATTTCGAGCGAATCGATCAACTCGATTGACGCCTCTTCCATGTCTACAACGATACGGTCGATTTTCGACACGATGTAGTTGTAGAAGAACTGCAGGATGATGGCCGTCACGAGACCAAACACCGTCGTTAGGAGTGCGACCTTGATACCGCCGGCCACGAGGCTTGGGCTGATATCGCCGGCCTGCTCGATGGCGTCGAACGCCTCGACCATCCCCCATACCGTCCCAAGGAAGCCGAACATCGGTGCAAGCGAAATGAAGAGCGACAGCCAGACGAGCCCTCGCTCGAGGAAGCTCATCTCGATGGACCCGTAAGACACGACCGCTTTTTCAACGGCGTCGATGCCTTCGTCGTGTCGCATCAGGCCAGCCTGAAAAACAGACGCGACCGGACCGCGAGTCGATGCGCAAACATCTTCAGCAGCGGAAATACCGCCGTCCTCGAGGGCGCCTTTCACCTTGACGATGAACTTACGGGTGTTGATGTCAGCCCGGTTGAGCGTGATGATGCGCTCGAGCGCAATGGCAAGACCGACGATCAACGTGATGAGGATCGGCCACATGAAGCCGCCGTCGTTGCCCTCGTTGAATTTCTCGACCAGCACGTTGATGAGGTTCGACTGGTCTGCCTCCTGCGGCATCAGCATGAGCAAGCTATACAGCCCCATGGATGGTACCTCGATTGTCGTAGGGATTGTTTCTGTAACGGAATAAGGACACAATGAGAAACAGGACGGCTTCCGATTCGAAGCGGGAACTACCTGCGTTTTGCATCCGGCGGGCCGGAACAGCCCTTTCGTTGATAGCGCGAAAAATGCGTGGCACAGATAATATCCATTCCGCCCGGCTTTGTCAACGAACGGATGGCTCGTTAACCCGCCGACCACATCATGTTTATGATACGGTTCGACGTGCAACGGACTGACACCGTAAAGACCGGCTACACAACCAAAGGTTGCTCACCCATCGACAGCAAAGGTACAAAAAGAGCCCGCCGCGACCAATGCGCGACGGGCTCAAGTTTTTCAGGGGACTTCAGAGTGCCTGCTCGGGGAGCTCAGCCGCAGCCCCGGCTACCCCAGGGGCCCAACCGATCAGCCTGCTGCCGCCACCCCACTGGCCTGCGACCACAACCCGTTGGCCTGCTGGACCATATCGTCAACTTGATGATAGATCGGATACCAGTACGACCGGTCCAGGATTCGAGTCGCGATACGCCCCTTGATCAGCGTTGAAAGGAACGCCGAGTCAGCCGCTAAATCAGCTTCCGTAAACGCGGGGTTCTCCGTCGTGATCGAGGTTGTAAGTCCCGACCCCGGGACAACACGTACTCCCCTGGCCTCCGCGAACTGCAGAAACTCCTTCAACACGTCCGCATCAACCTCAAACTCCGAAAGGAAGCCGGCGGGGTCCTGTGACCATCGCTCACCAAACGCGACGCCCTGGTGGTCAAGCCACTCGCGGGCAAAATGCGTTTCGAGGTTCCGCGCGATGACCGCTCGCATGAAGTACGAGAGCGTGTCGCCCCGTACAAGGAAATCGGGCAGAATGCCACCACCACCGAGTCGTCGCGCCGCATCCGTCCCAGCAGCAGCTTCAACTCGCGACGGATATTGGCCGGTATCTGC
>JAUIJQ010000306.1 GCA_030431165.1 Rhodothermia bacterium
CAGCGGCATTTCGAACAATTCCTTGACCCACAGGGTATGAATCGGTGGGCCCACGTGTCTTCACGGCGTCCCCGGTTGGCATGGGCGGACCCAGTGACGAAGGTGTCGAAGATGGAGGCAGGGCTTCATCCCGGGCACCGGGGGCGGACAAAACACGAGCAGCCAAGATGGAGGATGAAGGAATGAGTGTTGAAACCCGAACGCCCACGAAGCGCACCGCACCACTAGTGCGCGCACTGGGGATTGCTGTACTTGCGATCGGACTGTCGTTGTCCGCGGCCTCAGGCGTCGATGCTGAGGCTCCGGTTATGGCCAAAGATGTTGACTGCAGCGACGGCTACCCGCGCGTCGGATGCAAGATCTGGAAGGTCACCGTCGGCGTCGAGATCGGTATCCCCACAAGTGGGTCCGTTACATGCGAAACCACGGACGAATGGAAATGCGTGAAAAGCCTGTTGAAGTGAACCAGGAGACAATCGCGACACGTCGGCTGCGTACAGCCGGCGTGTCGTTCCTGCTGATGCTGCCGTTCCTGGCGGCGACCACCTACGCCCAGGATCTGCCGCTGCCTGAAGCAGACGTCGTGATCGACGGACGAGACGGATTGGTTCGGTTGGCCGAGGTAAACAGGGTTCGCCTTGACGAATCGCTCACTTACCTGTCAGATGTTTCTGCCATTGCCCACTTTGATGACGGCGCGTTCGTTGTGGCGTCCAAGCAGGTGGCGAGCGTTATTGTATACGACGCGAACGGGAAGCAGCGACGGATCCTCGGTCGATGGGGCCAAGGCCCGGGCGAATACGAAACACCGTCACTTGTGCGCGTGGACGGGCGCCGCGTCGTTGTTCGCGATGACGGCCAGAGCAAATACGTGGCATACGATTCGAGCGGCACGCTGCAGGCTGAGTGGCGCGGTCTGGTGTCCGGGCCCCACGACTTCGCTGTTTCCGGCCCATTGATCGTGGGCCTGACTGGCCAGAGCTTCGACTTCCTGGTCCAGGGCATCAATACGGAGACAGGGGATACGCTTCGTGCCGGTCCCTCAAGCGTTGACGTGGCGGCGTGGCACGTGGTTGATGGTGCCGGAATCGCGGCACTCGCTGACGGGAAGTTCTATTTCGCCTACCCCAACGAAAACGCGTTTCGCGTACTTGACATGGAGGGTCTGCGCGAGCAGACTGTTCCGCTCCCGAGAGAGGGATTTCGTCAGGCTGCTTTTCCGTTTGATGGATACGAAGACGTCAACAGAAGCTTCGGTGATGGGCGCATGCTGCGCCACGTGTTCAAGAACAGCCGCATTGAAGGCGTGCGCGCACTTGAGGACTACATCGTCGCGATGCGCGCTGACGGAGAATTGCCGCTTGCGGAGGATGACCTTGCCCCAAAGCACAGGCAACGGGTGCGGCGCTTCTTCGTTTTTGACAGGGGACTGACCCTCGTGGATGTGGTGACCGTTGACTTCGAGCACCTGCGCATGCTCGGTTACGCGGAGCGTGGCGCTGCCGGCAATTCGTTGTTCTATGTGCTCCGGGCGGCAACCAACGGTGGACGGGATGTTCAATGGACCTTGCTCGAGCTTGGGTTGGCGCGCGTGCAGGACTAGATCAGGGCTCTACTGGATTCTTTTCAGGCAGAGAACAGTAATCAAGAAGGAGGAGGTTTGGGATGCGGTTGATTGGAGTTCTTGCGTACACAGCGGTTTTTCTTGGCATTATCATGCTCGGCATGAGGCGGTCTGATCCGGCGGAGCAGTCCGTCCGGCCACTTCCCGAACTGCCGGACGATCTCGTTGCCCACGTCCTTGAAGCTGAGCCGGCGAAACGCTTTGTGGTCGTTATGACCGATGCGTCCTGTGGATCGCCCTTCCGGACGGCATTGAATTATCTGCACCACCTCGATAGCCGGGACTTTGCTATCGTTACGGGTTCGCAGGATCGGGCTGCGTTTCGGATGCTCGAAGGTCGTGAGGGGATTCCGGTTCGGGTCGATGACGGACTCATCGCCCGAACGTTGCCCTTCGGAAACCTGATTCTCATCGAACGTCGCGGGCCATTGCGGTCTCAGACGTCCGATGGGCCACTGGTATACCAGTTCGAATCCGCGACGACAGATGTGATGGTTCAGGCGCTGAATGAGGTTTTTGGCGTTGATCAGATGCGGTCGACAACTCCGCCTGTTCCTCACGGCGTTTCAGCAGGTCGGCCATCCCGGGACGCCTCGCCGGGGTTGCCCGAACCGATTCAACAGAACCTTCAACGCGTTTTGGCCTCCAGCGCGACGTGAAGGTTGCGGCCAAAGGCTTCACGGACTTATTTTTAGCGCCTTTGCCCGCTTCGGCGGACAATTGCGCATGATCCCGTAGCTCAGCTGGCAGAGCATCTGACTTTTAATCAGAGGGTCGCAGGTTCGAGCCCTGCCGGGATCACACCCCTGCCCGGGTGGCGGAATTGGTAGACGCGCCGTCTTGAGGGGGCGGTGCCCTTTTGGGCGTGCTGGTTCGATTCCAGTCCCGGGCACTTGCAAGGCCGGATTTCATCGACATTGTTGTCGCATGAATCCGGCCTTTGTCTTTTCGTTGAGTCGTGCGGGATCTGCGTCGATACTCAACGCATGACGCACCCAATTCACAGGGCCTGTTTCCGGGCCGCGCTGCTCGTTTTAGTCAGTATTGCCGGCCCGGCCCGTGCGCAGTTCGACTGGTCTGGGCACCTCGGTCAACAGCTCTCAGGCTTTGAGAAACACTGGTTCTCTTCCTGGGAAATGGAGAACACGTCGCTTCGCGGTATGATCGACCGGTCGTACTACGAATCGAATACCCTCGCCGAGCACGACATCCGCCGCATCAATCGCACCGTCGAGCGCCCCGATCGCTCCGGTGGCGGATCCACGACAATCCATCGGTCAACCTCGCTCGTAGACGCTGACGGACGGATAACCGCAACGCTGTACTTCAATCCGCAGACGGGAAAACAGGTGCAGCGTGAGTCCTTCAAGTACGACGATGCGGGGCGCCTGCTGGAATGGAGGCCGCTCCGTGATCAGGCCGACGTCCCCGTTGCATCAATTGCAACGACGATATACAACCGGATGCTGCCCAGCGGGCGCTATCAGCGGTTCCTGTACCACGACAATGGGCAGATCCGGGAGTGGGCGGCGTGTACACCAGGTCGTGACAGACGAAGTAATCCCTGTGCCGATGCCTACGTGCGCTTCGACAGTAGCGGCCTTGTAAACCAGTTCATCTGGCGCGACGAAATCTACACGCTGGCGCGCGACATTGCAGGTACCATGGTGGGCGCAACGCGAACTTCGGCCAGTGGCCGCATCTCCCGGCGCGACTTCACGCTGTCCATGCAGCACGATGACTTTGTCCTGCGCGAGCAGGTCGTCACGCCGGACAGTGTCATTGCCGAAAACATTGTCGCCCGGGACTCGAAGGGACGAGTTGCCCAGTACCAGATTGGGTCAATCGACGATCCTGACTACTATACGACGGTTACGTGGACGTACGACGATGCTGGTCGCCTTACGTCTCTTGTTCGCGGTCTTGAACGATTTGATTTCCAGTACGACGACGCGGGTCGGCTTGCGAGAGTGGACCAATCCTCAGGCACGTCGACCATGGCCTGGCGCTACGACGACGACGGGCGATTGATTGCGCAGACTCCACCAATGCAGTACAATCGGTACGACCTCATCGAAGAAGGCGAGGAACGATACGCGTACGACGACGATGGACTGCTGGAGTCGATTACTGTTGTTGCCGAGGACGGCACTGTGCTTGGTCGTATTTCATTTACCTACGAGTTCTATTCGCCGTCGCTGACGCGGTCGCGTTAGTCCCGTATACTGACGTTCGCCTCAATTCTTGTTTGGCGTTCGCAATGAACTCCCTGCGGTTTCCCAGCCAAGGCAAGTCGCCACTAAAATGTGTCGTTGAGCAGATGATCGAGCACCACGTCGATGCGACGTTGCTCGCTATCTGCCCCAATTCCGACGCCGTGACCCGCGCCGCGGTCAGGTCGGCTGCCAGAGATGACGCGCCACTGCTTTTCGCCGCGACCCTTAACCAGGTTGACACCGACGGCGGCTACACCGGCTGGACGCCCGATGAGCTGATGGCGGTTATTGAGGCTACATCGTCGTCGACGGATCGCGCTGATCAGATTCCGATCTTTGTGGGTCTGGATCACGCCGGTCCCTGGACAAGAGACCGCTACCGCACCGACCACATCACGATCGACGCGGCGCTTGCGCGCGCCAGGGAATCAATCGCGGCGTGCCTTTCAGCCGGGTATCACTTGATCCACGTCGACGCTACGATCGACCCCACCGTCCAGGGACTGGTTCCGGTGCGCGTCATGGTTGAGCGCACGATTGCATTGATCGCGTTCAGCGAGCGGCAACGGGTCGCCGAGCAATTGCCGCCCGTTGCCTACGAGGTTGGTACTGAGGAAGTCCGCAGCGGAGCGAACGACCTGGAACGATTTCAGACCTTTGTCGCAACCTTGGCTGAGGCCCTGGAAGAAGCAGACTTGATGCATGCATGGCCGACGTTCTTTGTTGGCGCCCTGGGTACCGAGCTGCATACGACACGGTTTGACGAGTCGACGGCGGCCCGGATGGCTGTGATGGTGCGCGAATATGGATCCGCAATCAAGGGCCACTACACCGACTACGTGGATCACCCCGAGAGGTACCCGGCGGCGGGTATCGGCGGGGCGAACATTGGCCCCGAGTTTGCCGATGCAGAGCCCGCCGCGCTCCGTTCCCTGATGGCGACGGAAAAGAAGCTCGGGCGAGAATCCGGCTTTGAGCGGGTGCTGTCAGACGCCGTGATTGACAGCGGCCGGTGGCGCAAGTGGCTAACCGCCGACGAACGCGGGTGTGCGTCGTTCGACACCCTTGCGCACGATCGCCGCGACTGGCTGATCCGCACTGGAAGTCGGTACGTCTGGACAAAAGGCGACGTCGTG
>JAUIJQ010000307.1 GCA_030431165.1 Rhodothermia bacterium
GGCCCTTCTCTGCAAGCAGTGTGATAAGGCAGTGTTGCTTGTCAGTTTCCCGGACTCTTCAGACTACTTCAGTTTGAAGGTGACCGGGAGTGACATCTTGACCTTTACAGGTTTTCCGCGCTGGCGTCCAGGCTTGAACTTGGATGCCATGACAGCCTTGAGAGCTTCTTCGTCACAGCCTGCCCCAATTCCCTTGAGGACGACTGCATCCCGAACGTTGCCCTGTTCATCGACGACGAACTGAACAGTAACGCGGCCCTCTACGCCCGCCTTCTTTGCAATCGGCGGGTACGTAATCTTCTTGTGCAGCTCCTTGATGCCGCCAATCAGTTCTGGCGGATCTTCCACGACAACGAAGATTTCCGGCTCGGGCTCGGGCTCATCTTCCTTTGGTGGAGGAGGGGGAGGCAGGTCGGCCAGAGGCTCGTCAATGTCGAGCGACGCATCGAGGTCGAGCTCGTCATTTTCGAGAATCTCATCGTCAGGCACCTCAACCGGAACCGGTGGCTTCGGCGGTGGCGGTGGCTTCTCTACCTGCTTTGTCTGCAGAACGTCTTCCATCTGCACGAGCTCCTGCTCGGGCAAGACGATTTCTTCCAACTCGCCCTTACGGATGGGCGCATTGGTGAAGGCAATCAGGATCAGAAGAGACAGGATGATCCCCGCCTGCATGTACAGGGGATACCGCGTCTTCAGATCGGCCTTGGTTGTTTTCTTTAGTGCCATATGTCGTCGTCGGTTGCTCCTCGTCTGGACGCCTGGCCTGGACGCGTCGTTTAGACATCTTGCCGGACTTTCTCATCCGGACATCCCTGCATGGGCGCCCCGTGTGGAAGGCTAGACCTGTTAGTTACAAAATCGACCGCCAATCGGCAAGGCAATGATCCAGGCTATGACCTGTATAACGGCCCAAAACCTGCTTTTATTGCCCAGCCCGGCACATACTCCGTGTCAAAGCGATCTGGTAAAAAGACAAGAGTCCACGTCGAAAGTTGCCCGGAGCCCCCCGGATTCACAATCAAACGGCCTGAGCACGCTTCTTTTTCGCCGCAATCCACGCGGCGCCAGCTACCAAACCGATTACGTCGGCAACCACGTCGTACGGGTCGGATGTACGACCGGGTATCGCAAAACCCTGCATCAGTTCGGTGAATACGGCGACCGACACGCCTCCCGCGATAAGGATTGCCAGCGGTGCCGGTCGCTCTCTGACGGACCAAAGCACAGCAAAAAGCAGAAACACGCCAATGTGAACCAGCTTGTCGAACGCGATGATTTCGACTGCCGGCAGCTCGGAGCCTGGTATAGCGCATACGAGCACGATGAAGGCGGTCCACGCCGGTGCCGCAAACCGGTGCGTATACCAGCCTGCCAACCGGGAGCGTCTGCTGTCTTGTCCAGCTACCATCACTGTGTGTGTAGTGGGAGAGACCGACCGGTCAGGCAACCGTCAGGTCGTTGATCGCGCCGGGTAGCTCGTCGATAATGTCGGTCGCCATCATGGTCTGTGGAGCAAGTCGTGTCTCATACCTTTGCGCGCAGTACCAGCCGGTGTACAGGGCGGTCAGCGTCGCGTCTGTTGCACTGAGACCCTGGGCCGCAAATCCGGCAATCATTCCCGACAACACGTCGCCGGCTCCCGCCGTAGCCAGCGCACTGCTGGCGCCGGGTGCCACAAACACGCGACCGTCGGGCAAGCCGACAACCGACGGCTGACCTTTAAGCACAAGCACACAACGCCACCTGTCGGCATATCGACGCGCGAGTTCGATGCGCTCGTCCCAGTTCATCGGGCGCCCCGCAAGGCGCTCAAATTCGCCACGATGTGGCGTCAGGATCAGTTCACCGCCCGACTCGAGTAGCGACTCGCGCGCAGTAGACGCGGCGTACAGCCCGTCGGCGTCAAGGACAACCGTTCCCGTGAGCGACTGAAGGAGGCGCTTGACCGTTTCTACGGTCCCGGGCTTCCTGCCCAGGCCACATCCGATCAGTACGGCCGGTGCTTTTGCGGCGGCATCGGTAACGCGCAATACAGAAGCATCCGGCTCCAACCCGGATGCGCTGTCAGGAAGCTCCAACGTCATCACCTCAGTGAACCGCTCTGCAAGCAGTCCGACACTGGTAGCGCCCGTGGCGCATACGACGGCACCGGCGCCAACGCGCATGGCAGCGTGCGCTGACATGACCGCGGCCCCCGTTAGCCCGGGTGATCCGCATACGGTGACGAGTAGACCCGCGGAGTACTTGTGTACATTTGTGCCTCGAACGGGGACCCTGATATCTGAGCGCGACAATATTTGTCCGCAGCCCGGTTTTGTCGACGCCTCAGTCAGGATAAACGGGGGGATGCCGATGGGGGTGACAATGAGATCTCCGCTCAAGCTTGGTCCGTCGTTTAGCACGTGACCGGTTTTTGTTGCACCCATCGAAACGGTGGCATTGGCACGAACAGCGTCGCCGGCCGCTCGCCCGGTGTCGGCGCTGAGGCCGCTGGGGATGTCAACTGACACCGTGTGGACGCGCGACTCATTCATAGCGCGGATCCATGAGGCAATCGGTTCGCGCGCCGCTCCGCTGACGCCCGTGCCGAGCAGTGCGTCGACGATCACGCACGTGTCGGGCGGAATATGTGGAGACGATGCGTCGTCAGCACGTGAGTCGAGAATCGCGAGATTTCCTTCGGTCGTCGCTAGCTCCTGGAGCAGTTCAAGGTTCTTCGCGGCGTCATCAGGAAGTCGATCCGGGTCACCCGCGAGCACAACGGATACAGGGATACCGGCCTCAACCAAAACCCTCGCGACGACAAAACCGTCGCCCGCGTTGTTGCCCACGCCGCACACAACCAGGACGCGCTCATCCGGACTCATCCGAACCACAGCGAGGCGCAGCTTGATCTCCGATGCTACTGCCCGCCCCGCGGTTTCCATCAGGGTGAAACCGGGGATGCCAAAACGATCGATGGTTTGTGCGTCGGCGGCTTTCATGGCCGCTGCCGTCAGAACGGGGTGCATCGGATTAGCCGGCGTCTTGGTCGTCAGTAGTTGTCGGGATGCGCAGCGTGTCAGGGAGGACCGTGTCAAAACGCGAACGTACCTCGATCGAGTCGGCTACCCACGTGATTGGCTCACCAACGCGATATGGGCGGATTCGACCTGGCGTCCATCGCGCGTCGCCGTCGCGGTCCACAAACGCCCTGACGCCATATCGCCCCGGTCGCAGACCGGTTGCCGTATACACGATGTCGTCAGATCGCGTGGCCGTAACAGCGCCGCCGTCATCCTCCTCGAAGTACTCAACCGTCGCCACATCGGATCCGGCGGTAACGTAGACGATCAATCCGCCGAGCTCACCCGCTCGCAGCTTTCTGAACCAATACGTCGATGTGGTGTCACCGGTGCTTGTTGGGTCCAGCGCCCGACGATCGACGATAAGCGCAAACGGTTTTGTGGGATCAGTAAGCTCCGGGACGATTATGTAGCTGCGCCCGTCCCGGGTTCTGGACTCAAACGGAAGACCGCGTAGCGAACCGTCGTCGGAACGCCAGCGGACCTGGAGCCAGTCGACGGGTGACCGGGGTGCTGAAAGCGCAACAAGCGGCCACTCGCTTGCCGTCAACGTGGCTACGGAATCAGAAGGCTGGCCAGTCGGCGTAACGTCCAGGAGCCGGGCAGCCGTGGTGTCAACGGCGGGGGATGCCGCAAAGTAGACGGTGTCGATCAAAGCGGCATTGGCGGCGGAGTCAGACACGGCATCCGTAATCAGTCGAAGCGTCCGCGCGGTGCTCGCCAATTCATGTGCGGCTGTTTCGAGTACAACGGTTGATGGATCAGCGGCTGAGATATACACCCGCTCCACATCCAGGCGACGCGTGCCGGATGAATCTGAAAGTATCCAGCCCGTCGTTGGCGGTGCTGACAGTGCTGACAGTGCTGACAGTCCCGGTGATCCGCCCAGTACCACCGGCTCAGAGTAGCGAACCTCCACCCGCGTAGAGGACAGTGCGCGGGTGCGACGGATCTCCGGCGGTGTCTCGTCGAGGAGGAATGCCGTCAGTATGAGTGAGTCTGGCGACGCAACCGACGCGGTTGCGGCCGGATGGTCGGGAATTCCAACCCACTCACCGTCATCTGCGACGCGGTTCGCGTTGCGATCGGAAACCCCCACTATGAAATAGTCTCCCGCCGCGAGGTACGTGAGCTCAAACTCGCCGCGCGTGTTCGTCTGCGTACGATACAGCGGCCGTGCAGGCAGGGTCGATGTTTCGAGGGAATCAGCAGACGCCGCATACGCGAAGATGTCCATGTCGCCCGCACCGTCACCCGTTGCCCCGCGGCGCACAATGCCGACGAGTCGAGCCTTGTTGATTTCTGGTCCGGTAGAGAAGGCGAACACGATAGGCTGCAAAAGCGTCACGCCGTTTGCGTCTCGCAGGCTCTTGTCGACCGTCACGCGATACGTGGTGTTCTCGCGCAACGGCGAACGAATCTGAATCGTAACGGTGCGCCGTCGCCAGGAAATTTCAACTGGCTGGTCGAGTTCGGGCGATATCGAAAACGCCCGCGCAAAACTCGCTTCGTTTACGTACTCCGAAAACGTGATCTTGAGGCGCGTGCCACTGTACGAGGTCGTCCCCTCTGCGGGAGCGGTTGTAAGTATCTCCGGCGGTCTGGCATCAGCCGGCCCGCCCGTGGGGGCGACCGGGACGGCGCACGATGCGAACGTCACCGCGGCGGCACACGTAAGCGCAATGGTCCGCAGGCTGGCGGATCGATGGACACTTGTGCGCGGGACAAGGAGCCTCACGTCTAGGACCCCGAGTCGGATCGCAGTGAGAAAAGTAGGTACGCTGACACCGCGGCAGCCGCGCCAGCCACAACGGGTGCCACCAATCGCCGTGCTCCACCCGGACCGGGCACGTCACCCCGGGTTATGGGAAATGCTTCCAGTTCGATGGTCGGGACATCCGCGCGG
>JAUIJQ010000308.1 GCA_030431165.1 Rhodothermia bacterium
AATTTCCTCAGCAATCTCGGCAAGCTGGACGCGAAACTCCTCTGTGATATTCGCTTGGTCTACATCGAAAGCATGGAGCCGCACTTCAAGAGGTAGAGCCTGCAAACCCGTATTCAGATCATAGCTGCTTACCATACCGTTTTCAGCAACATAGTTCACGTGAGAATCATCAAACCACGCGTATGGACTGGAAGTCGCGTTCTCGAGGGCTCGCGGAGAGCCATTGGCACCAGGGCCAAAGTAAGTGAAAGACCCGGTTGTCGCGTTCGTGATAAAGTGTGTGCCAGCATCCGTGGCGTACGCTGTGTAACCGTCCCCGAGGTCCGCTACTTCTCGGGCAGCGACTGTATCCCCCCCTGTCGACAAATCTACTTCGGCGCCGGAAGAAACATCCAGCACACGGTATACGTTCGTGGTGGGGTTGAAGTACGTGATCTCTGTAAAATCAGCGTCAAACCACACATATGCGCCATGTTCATCGTCATCGAGGATTCGCAATCGACCGTCGTTGCTCGGCCCGAAGTAGTACGAAACACCAGTTTGTTCATGTGACAAAAACACTCCGCCAGCATCTGTGCTGGAGAGATAGTACCCCTCAGCAAGGAACCCGATCAAATCCGTGTTCGCAGCTCCCGCCGATTGGACCGGTGGAGGGGCAAGTCCAAGCGGATCTACCTCGTTCGTAGAATTGCAACGTACAAACCGAAACAGATTCAACCCATCCACTTCCCCCGCAGGATCCGCCGACACCCACCCCATCAACCACGGCGCGTAGTATCGGTAGGCATACGCATACAACCCGGTGAAGCCGTCCCGCATCTTTCCAGAATACCGACGCTCGCGGAGCGCCACCTCGCGATCATCATCTCCCAATAGGAACGCCGTGGCGCCGTATGGCAGATGCTCCTCGTAGCTGACGAGCGCGGCGCTTTCGTCCAACTCAAACGAAATCGAGCCCAAGTGGTCGCCGACCAGATAGTGGATGCGCGCGACGGTGATGTCGTCGGTCTCGTCAGCGTTTGTGTCTTTGTCCCAGCGATGGATCGTAGCGAGCTGCTCATCACCGGCGGCGATGTGCGACGTCCAGCGCTCAATCTCTGTGGTACTCGATGTAGCATCGGGCCTGACGCGGCGGAGCTCGCAGCCGTCGAAGTAGAGCACTTCGCTGACCTGCGTCTTTCCGGTGCTTGTGTTGGTGACAACCTCGGTCACTCTGCGCACGCGCATCGCATCCGCGCCATAGACGTAGTGTTCTGCGTCCTCGAGCCCTCCGGTGTGCTGGATCTTCACGGCGCGGGTCATCGTGCTGGCGTAGTTCCACTTTACTTCTGGCAGGTGATTGAATCTGGTGAGGTTGCCCGCGGCGTCGAAGTGTGACGCCGGATCGCTGATGTCGCTTCCGCCGCCGTCTTTACCGTCGGTCGAACGGTTGGAGTTTGTGTCGATCGATTTCGTGACCGCAAGCGCCGTCCTGCCGCCACCGGTGAAGGTGTCGTGATGATAGCTCTCCAGATTGTCCGCTGCGTCGTAGGTATAGCGCCGCCGGTATCGGGCGAAGGCATTGGTATCGTTGAGCGATACGCGGTGGATGGCGCCTGTACGAGCGCCGCGTTGCGGTAGCATCGCCGTGTGCACTCGCCCTTCGGCCTGAATCAGACGACTGAAGGCGTCGTAGACGAAACTGCGAGTCGAAACCTTGTTTGCGGTGAACAGCTTGTCTGTGGCGCTGCCGTCCTGATGATCGTCCTTCCATTGTAGGATGTTGCCGGCCGCGTCGTAGGTATAGCGCACGTCGGCGAACTTGCGGATGAACGCCCCGGTGCCGTCCTTTTCGTCGACCTGATAGCGATTGAGCCGGAAGGTGCGCGCGTCCCACGAATAGCGCAGCACCACGTCGTTGCCGTAGTGCAGTTCCTCCCGTTCACCGCGGGCGCTATATGTGATGGACGACGCTATATCAGTGCTTGCCACGCTGCCGTCGGCTGCGACGACGCTGACCGAAGACACACCTCCCCTGCGATCGTAAGCATAGCTTCGCTCGATACCGTCAGGCGCAATCTCGCTACGCACTCTGCCGGCCGCATCAAAGCGCCGGTTGTGTGTGTAGATCGCCGAATCCAGCGCCACTGCCGGTGCGCCGGAATCCCAATTCACCGAATCGGTGTAGGAACTCCGAATCTGGCGTCGAGTGGTTCGCGGTGCGCCGAAGAGGCTGTAGCAGTCTGTATGGAGAACACCTGCCTCATCGTCCGTCCGCGTCGCCTGTCCGACCGCGTTGCGCTCGGCCGCGCTGCCGGTCAGGGATGCATCCGGTACATCGTAGGTCGTCTGCGCGACAACTCGGACCGGTGGCGCAGGATCTGCAGGCAGGTTCCGTTCGGTATCATCGACATGCACCGCCGCCGGACGCGACAGTGCATCCCAGTCGCTATGAACGACGATCGGCTCGGTGCCTGCGTTACCGTCAACACGCGTCTTCAGTCTCGGGTCCCAGGCCGAGCGCAGCAGGCCGCGCGCATCGAAGAGCCGAGTACGTGTTCCCGCGTCCATGTTGTGTTCGACGACGACGTTACCGGCGAGATCGTAGGTATAGGTGAAGGCCACATTGCCGCGTGCGTCGATACGCTCTTCGGGCAGACCGAGGGCGTTGTATGTGGTTTTCTCGATGCGATCGGTGACATCAATCAGCTGACGAAGTGCTGAGACATCCACTTTTGGAGGGGTGGCGGCCGCATCTTCCTCGAAGGGCGGATCGGCCGTTGCATCGGCCGCAAGTATAGGATCTGCGGCCGGCAGTGCGATACGGCCCACCTGCGTTTCTTCCAGCGGGCGCGCGAGCGGGTCGACGGCCGTAATGGTCGGCGTCGCCTTATGGGAGCGCAGGATGGCGTCGTACTGCGCCTGGCTCACCTTCATCGTTGCGAGCAGGCCGCCCGGCAGGTCCGGCAGGGTGTCGTTGCGGTCCCAGGCTTCGGTGGACCATGCATGGATGACGGTCCGCGAGACCGTATCATCCGGATATCGTTCTTCGATCACACGGCCCTGCGCGTCGTAGTCGCGCTCGATGGCTACACCGAAGCCTCGCAGTTCGGCGTCCGCTTCGAACTCGTGTGTGGTTGAGAAAAACGGTTCGTTGACCCGAATGGCCTCGCCGCGCTGATTGAAGTGCTCAAATCCCGAAGCCCACCAGCGGTTGGTGGTAGCGGCGAGCGGCACACCGTTGTTGAAAGTCGCCAAAACGAGACGTTTGCCTTCTTGATTCGAGAAGACTATCGTCTCGTTTGTATGAACACTGCAACGATCGAAGATGCTCTCAATACACTTGGTGATCTTCTCGCAGATCGAGGCCACGAGTTCGACCTCGCTGTCATCGGCGGCGGCGCGCTCCTCCTCCTGGGACTGATCGAGCGCCCTACCAAAGACCTCGATATCGTGGGCAGCCACAGAGATGGCCGGCTGTTCCGGGCTGAGCCGATGCCGCCGGAGCTTGTGCGAGCGGTACGGGAAGTCGGAGGCGCGTTGGGCTTAGCTGACGACTGGCTGAATGCCGGTCCGGCGTCACTGCTTGATCTTGGGTTGCCAGGGGGCTTCCTGGAGCGTCTGGTGGTTCGACACTATGCCGGTCTGACCATCAGGATCGCGTCCCGCGAGGACCACATCGCTTTCAAGTTGTACGCTGCAGTTGACCAGGGTCCACGGAGCAAACACTTCGCAGACCTCATTCTGTTGAAACCAACTTCCGATGAATTGCAGCGGTCTGCCGAGTGGTGTTGTACCCATGATCCGTCGTCGGGTTTTCTCTCGATGTTACGCGAGGCGCTGGCGGCGTTCGAACGCGAGACGAGCGATGAGTAGCCTCGCCGCGTCCGCGTTAGATCTGGCCTGGAGTCTCTGGACCGAGCTTGGTGTTGCTGGCGTCACTCGAAGCCACCGCGCGGTCGCAATTGACCCGGAGCCTCTTGTTGTTTGGTCGGCCCATGTCATTCGACACGAAGCACGCCTGAGAGACCTGGTGTTTGGCTGGTGTGTGGAGCACTCGGATCGCATCTCAGCCAGTCGTCTCAAAGGAGTTGCCTCGCGCTACCCGGCGCCGTTTCAGGAGTCATTCGAAGAGTTCGCCGGGGCGCTGCATGAATCCGCAGGCATTCGGTGGCCGGGACGCACTTCCACCGACTGGCCGGTACCGTCGCAGCTCCGCAAAGCGAGGCTACCGTTCACCAGGCCGGCCCTGCTCAGGTTTCGGCTGCGGGCGCTGTGTGGGGTCGGTTCACGTGCGGACGTGCTGAGCGAGTTGCTTGCTCGGCTGCCGGAATGGACGAGTGCAGCAGACCTCGCCGATGAGGGGTATTCCAAGCGAAATGTCGCCCGGGTCCTGTCCGAGTTTCGGTCGAGTCATCTCGTCGATGAGTTGTCCGAAGGGAACCGCCTGTCGTTTAGACTGCGTCGTCCGGAGGTACTCTCCGTACTCGTTGCAGGGGGCATCCGGCGGTCCGGCCTTGAGTGGTTCCACGATCCTCACCACCCGCCATGGCGCCCCATTCTTGAGATGTTTGCTCATACGCAGGCTCTGGAAGAACGATTCGTCGGTAGGAATGAGGCGGCAAAGAGGATAGCAGCACACAATCTGATCAACGAGATCAAGCAGTCCGCGATGACATTGGGTTACGTGGATGTCCCGAAGACAACAGGAAATCCCGTTGCTTATGACGCCGTCCTGGAATGGGCCGGCTTCCACCTTGCAGCGTTGGCATCCGGCACATCCAGTGTGCTGCGCCCGACCCGCAGTTGGGGCACCGGTGATCCCTTTGCTGATGGACCATTTCCGGATGGAAGCGGGCGGGGAGACGGTTCGAGTGGATCGTAGGTCGAACCGGGTTCATGTGTGACGCCGGCGCCGTAAGCCTGCGGTCCGCGCAACGAAAAATCGCGAAAGCCCG
>JAUIJQ010000309.1 GCA_030431165.1 Rhodothermia bacterium
TGCCGCGGCTCAACGAGGTCGCGCACGGCGATTTTCTTGTCGACCAGACCCTCGTCAACCATCTCGGTTGCGATGCGCAGCGCCGCCGGACCCGTGCGTTTCCCGTTCCGAGTCTGCAGCAGATACAGCTTGCCCTCCTGAATGGTGAACTCGATGTCCTGCATATTCTGATAATGCTTCTCGAGCCGGTCACACGTTGCAAGCAGTTCTTCGTACGGCTGTGCAAACGTCGTGGCCATATCCGAAATCGGCTCGGGCGTGCGGATTCCTGCGACGACGTCTTCGCCCTGCGCATTTACGAGGAATTCGCCGTAGAGCAGCTTCTCGCCGGTGCTCGGATTGCGAGTGAAGCAGACGCCGGTACCCGAGGAGTCGCCCATGTTGCCAAAGACCATCGCCTGCACGTTGACGGCCGTCCCGATGAGTCCGGTAATGCGGTTGATCTGCCGGTACTTCGCGGCGCGCGCGCTATTCCAGGAATCGAAGACCGCATTGATGGCGTAGCGGAGCTGCTCGTATGGGTCTTCCGGAAACATGTGTCCGGTGTGCTCACGGTAAATCGCCTTGTAGCGTTCGACGAGTTCTTTCAGGTCGTCGCCGCTCAGCTCGAGGTCGCTGGAAACGCCACGTTCTTTCTTGAGCGCATCAATTGCGTGCTCGAAGTTCTCGTGGTGTACGCCCATGACAACGTCGCCGAACATGTCGATGAAGCGGCGATATGCGTCGTACGCAAAACGGTCGTTGCCCGACTTCGCGGCAATGCCCTCGACAACGGTGTCGTTAATGCCGAGGTTCAGGACGGTGTCCATCATGCCCGGCATCGACACAGCGGCACCACTGCGCACCGATACAAGCAGTGGATTCTGGGCGTCGCCAAACGAAAGGCCCATCGACTGCTCAACGTGCTGGATGCCCTCGCGCACCTGAGCCTCAAGTCCCTCCGGCCAGTGTCCCTCGTGCTCGTTGTAGGTCTTGCAGACCTCAGTCGTAATCGTGAACCCCGGAGGTACCGGCAAACCAATCGATGACATCTCGGCCAGGTTGCTCCCCTTGCCGCCGAGCAGTGCTTTCATTCCTTTGTCGCCGTCAGCGACGTTCGGGCCAAATCGATAAACGAGTCTTGAGTTCATGCCTGAGTCTCCTCGACCAGATTGCGCGATTAGTTTATGCCGTAATTCGGACGTTCACAGCTTGAGAAGATAAACGGATCAACACGGGAAAGCCACACGCGACAAAGGCCCTTGCGCGCCAATAATCGCCGCTTCCGGCAACTCTTATCGCGCCTGTTGGTACCACAGTGCTATTCCGTTTCCACCACCGCGTCACAGAGGCGCAAACGGCCCAGGGGCAATGAGCACCAGCAGCAATTTCATCCGGGATATCATCGAGGCAGACCTGGCATCCGGCGCTACCGGAGGCCGCGTTGTGACCCGTTTCCCGCCCGAACCCAACGGATATCTGCACATCGGCCACGCGAAGGCTATCTGCCTCGACTTTGGCTTCGCAGCTGACTACAACGGGCAATGCCACCTGCGCTTCGACGACACAAATCCTGAGACCGAAGACCCCGAATACGTTGAAGCGATCAAGCGTGACGTCCACTGGCTCGGCTTTGACTGGGGCGAACACCTCTACCACGCATCGGACTACTTCCAGAAGTTCTACGACTTCGCTGAGCAGCTCGTCAAAGACGGCAAAGCGTACGTGGACAGCCAGTCTGAAGAACAGATCCGCAAGAACCGCGGCACCGTCACCGAGCCGGGCACAGAAAGCCCGTATCGGGATCGTACCCCCGACGAAAACCTCGACCTGTTTCGCCGGATGAAGGCCGGTGAGTTTCGCGACGGCGAACACGTGCTGCGAGCCAAAGGCGACATGGCGTCGCCGAACATGAAGATGCGCGACCCGCTGCTCTACCGGATTCGCCACGCGAGTCACTATCGCACCGGCGACGCGTGGTGCATCTATCCGATGTACGACTACGCCCATCCGCTGGGCGACGCAATCGAAGGCATCACGCACTCGCTGTGTACACTCGAGTTTGACAACAACCGCGAGGTCTACGACTGGGTTGTCGACAACACGCACGAGCCACCGGTGCCGCATCAGTACGAGTTCTCGCGCCTGAATCTCGACTACACCGTGATGAGCAAGCGCAAGCTGCTCCGCATCGTTGGCGAGGGGCATGTCGACGGATGGGACGACCCACGCATGTGGACCATTGCGGGTTTGCGGCGCCGCGGGTTTACGCCGTCATCGATTCGCTCGTTTGTTGAGCGTGCCGGCGTGTCAAAGTCTGACCAGCGGGTTGATATGAGTCTGCTGGAGTACGCGATCAGGGACGACCTGAACACGGTCGCGCCCCGAGTGATGTGCGTGCTGGACCCGCTGACCGTTGAGATCACAAACTGGCCAAAAGGGAAAACTGACTGGATCGACGCGCCGTACTTCCCCCACGACGTGCCACGCGAAGGCAGCCGCGAGATCCCATTCTCGGGCAAGCTTGTGATTGAGCGCTCAGACTTCAACGAGAACCCACCAAAAGGATATTACCGGATGCAGCCCGGCGAGGAAGTCCGCCTGCGGTACGGGTTTGTTGTTCGTTGCAACGAAGTGGTCAAAGACGCTGACGGAAACATCGAGCGCGTGCTGTGTACGTACGACCCGGCTACGCGGGGCGGCGACACCCCTGACGGACGCCGTATTCGCGGCACGATTCACTGGGTGTCGGCGGACCATGGCGTACCCGTCACGGCACGACTGTACGACAGGCTGTTTACGGTTGCAGACCCAGACGCTGAACCCGACGGGTTTCTGTCGGCGATCAACCCTGACTCCATTGTTGTGCGCAACGGATTGATCGAACCAAGCGTTGCCAACGACGAAGCCGACACGCGATACCAGTTTGAGCGGTTGGGGTACTTCTGGCGCGACCCTGTTGACTCGTCCGATTCCGCCCTGGTGTTTAACCGCATCGTGTCGCTTCGCGATTCATGGGCCAAACAGTCGAAAGGAAACGGATCGCCAAACGCTGCGGCGAAACCCGCGGAAGCTGCGTCGGCGCAAGAGGAAAACCTGGCTGCGAATCCGGCGGCCGCGACGCCAGATAAGACTCCAAAGGCGGTGTCCAAAGGACCGCGCGTCACGGTCGACGTGTCGCCCGAGGAAGCGGCCGCGCTCGCATCCAGGCTCGGTATCTCAGAAAAGCGTGCGTTGCTCGTCGCCGCACAGCCCGGTGCAGAGGCGCTGTTGAAATCCGCGATTGCCGCGGGCGCTCCCGCTGATGAATCCGCAAAGTGGATCATCAACGAAATTCCTGCTGCGGCGCCCGACAAGACGCTCGAAGAACTTGCGTTCGACGGCGGCACGCTGGCCAAACTCATTGCGCTTGTTCAGGGCGGTGACGTGTCGGCCCGTGCCGCCAAGACCGTCCTCACCGAACTCGCGGAGTCTGGCGGTGACCCGAGCGAAATCGTACAGCGCCTTGGGCTCGCACAGGTGAGCGATGAAAATGCGCTTCGCGATGCGGCGATCCGAGTCGTTGAGTCGTTCCCCGAAAAGGCAGCGGCTTACCGCGACGGCAAGCACGGCCTGATCGGATTTTTCATCGGTCGGATCATGCAGGAAACCGGTGGTGCCGCGAACCCCGGCCTGGCCCGCGAAACACTCGAAAGCGTGTTGTCAGAGACGGTCTGATTCACCGCAACGGATGGCGGCGTTTGTCAGTTTGGCTCCGCGAGGTGTATTGTGGGCTATTCCGGGGCATGCTGAGGTCATCACGACGGCACGCTGAGACACCCCTGGGCCCATCCCAAGGCCATTCTGAAGGCACCTTCCCTGCGCCGCCGACATGATTGGATCGAACATCCGGCACTACCAGATCGTCGAGCACCTCGGTGGCGGCGGCATGGGTGTCGTGTATCGCGCCAGGGACACAAAACTCCTTCGCGATGTCGCACTGAAGTTCCTGCCGCGGGAGTGGAGCCGCGACCCCGAAGCCAAGCGCCGTTTCCTGCGCGAAGCCCAGGTTGCCTCCGGACTTGATCACGTCAACATCTGCACGATTCACGAAGTCGGCGAGACTGAAGACGGTCAGCTCTTTATCGCGATGGCGTGTTACGACGGTGAGACGCTGAGGCACCACATCGCTGAAGGCTCGCTGGAAATCGACGACGCGATTGACCTGGCGGAGCAGATACTGCGCGGGCTGCAGAAAGCGCACGCCGCAGACGTTGTGCACCGCGACATCAAGCCGGCGAACATAATGGTAACGCGCGACGGCGTTGCGAAGGTGCTGGACTTCGGACTCGCGAAGATGTCGTCGGTAACCATGACGCGGTCGCACACAACATTGGGCACCGCGGCGTACATGTCGCCCGAGCAGGTGCGCGGCGAAGAGGTAGACGCACGCACGGACCTATGGTCGTTCGGCGTTGTGTTCTACGAAATGTTGACGGGACAGCGACCGTTTCGCGGAGACTTCGAGAGCGCCACGTTTTACTCCATAACAAACGAGGAGCCGAAATCAGCGCGCGAGGTCAATCCGGCCATCCCCGCCCACATCGACGCGCTGCTTAGCCGGTGCCTTGAGAAGGAGCCGGATGATCGGTATCCCTCAGCTTCGGTTGTCCTTGACGACCTGGCCGCGTTCAAGCACGGCAACGTCGCCGCTGAGTCAGGCACCGGACAGTCAGTTGGCGCAACAGCAACGCGTGGACTGGCGACCCCGGCGCAGACCGCTGGAGCGGGTGCTGCTGACAATCCAGGCCGTTCAGACAGTTCCGTTCCCCGCGCCCGCGCCAGTGACTCCCTCAGAGATCCCGGCCCTTCCGGCGCGATGCTAATGCGACGAAGCCGAACAGCGGCGTTGAGCCTGGTTGGCGTGGCGGTTGTGCTGATTGCGCTGGTTGCCCTCGTTCCCGGACTCAGAAACA
>JAUIJQ010000310.1 GCA_030431165.1 Rhodothermia bacterium
TTGTTCCACTCGGCGTAGTGTGCCCACTTTTCGGGCAACTCGTCGTCTGCGTAAATGGCTTCAACCGGGCAGACAGGCACACACGCGTTGCAGTCGATGCATTCGTCCGGGTGAATAGCCAGGAAGTTCGGCCCTTCGTAGAAACAGTCTACGGGGCAAACCTCGACACAGTCGGTGTGCTTGCAGTTGATGCAGGGCTCTGCAACGACGTACGGCATAAGATTCTACAGCGGTCAGTAGTCAGGAGCTATCAGCAAACAGGTGCGACTTGGGTCTGGAGCGATCCGGCCAAAAGCGATCGCGCTAAGGCACCTCACGAACGCAGAGCCCCAAGTCGTGCCTTAAGTGTTTAGGCTGTCGAAGTTACACTGGCGCGTTCGGGATGACAACCCTTGATACGGCTCGTCAACCGTCAAACAGGCCGGGTCCGCCCGATTTGTTTTGCGAGGTTACGTCGGGGACCTTCAGGCCGAGGTGCCGATACGCCCGAGGCGTCACGATTCTGCCCCGAGGTGTTCGTTGCATAAAGCCCTCCATGATTAGAAAGGGCTCATACACCTCTTCAATGGTACCCGGATCTTCGCCGACCGACACGGCAAGCGTCTGGAGTCCCGTGGGGCCGCCGCCAAACTTTTCGATCAGCGTCATCAGAATCCGCGCGTCCATATCGTCCAGCCCGAGTGCGTCAACGTTCAGGGCGTCGAGTGCGCGGTCGGCGATGATGCGATCAATCTTGCCATCGTGCTCGACCTCGGCGAAGTCCCGCGCGCGACGGAGTAGCCTGTTGGCCACGCGCGGTGTGCCGCGACTGCGCCGTGCGATTTCGTCGGCACCCTCAGGGGTTATCGCAACGCCCATGATATCAGCAGAGCGCACCACAATCTGCCGGAGGACATCGGCGCTGTAATAATCGTATCGAAAGTCTATCCCGAAGCGCGCACGCAGGGGCGAGGTGAGTAAGCCCTTGCGCGTTGTGGCGCCCACCAGCGTAAACGGCGGCAGTGATATCTGGACGCTGCGCGCGTTGGGTCCCGAATCAATCAGGATGTCGATCCGGTAGTCTTCCATAGCAGAGTACAGGTACTCCTCAACAACCGGCGACAGGCGATGTATTTCGTCGATGAACAGCACGTCACCCTCGCCCAGGTTCGTAAGCAGTCCGGCAATGGCAGCGGGTTTGTCCAGGATGGGCCCCGAGGTGCTCGTGATCGACGCCGACATCTCGTTTGCGATGATGTGGGCAAGCGTCGTTTTGCCGAGTCCGGGTGGGCCGGACAGGAGAACGTGGTCAAGCGGTTCGCCGCGTTTCTGTGCGGCGGCAATGAAGACCCGCAGGTTGTCCCTGATAGCCGGTTGCCCGAGGAACTCGTCAAGCGTAACGGGACGTAACGTCTTTTCAAGGTCGCGCTCCTGGGAGAAAGCGACCGGATCCACAGTTGGGCGTCGCAAGGGGGGCTGCATAACGATTCGGGTTTCGAAACCGCGCAAAATTGTCATTGGAGAAGATACCGCGTAAAGGGGTACCATTTGCCGATTTCGTATAATGTGCCACCACCACGGATCCTACACCACCACGCTTGTCGGCCGGCCATGTTCGCTGTCGGAGACGTACTCATATCCGACGAAGTCGTCGATGCTCCGTTTACGTGCAACCTTGCGGCGTGCCGAGGGGGATGCTGCGTGCAGGGCGATGCCGGCGCGCCACTGGAAGAAGAAGAGTGCGGATGGCTGGATCAGATCCTGCCGGATGTCCTTCCCGACCTGAGTGCTGATGCCCGTGCGGTCATTGAATCACAGGGATCGTGGGAAAAGACACGTGACGGGAGGTTTGTGACGAGTTGTGTCGGTGATGCGGAGTGCGTTTTTGTCATCTTTGAATCCGGCATCGCAAAATGCGCGATTCAGAAGGCATACTTTGAAGGAAGGGTAGATCGGCCGAAACCTATGTCGTGCCATCTCTTTCCAATCAGGGTGGCGAGGCACGGCGATACCGACGTGCTGAACTACGAAGCCATCGACATCTGTGCACCCGCCCGAACGTGCGGTCGGAAGTTCGATGTTGACGTGGCACGCTTCCTGGAAGAGCCGCTCGTGCGTAAGTACGGGCAGCAATGGTATAACGAATTCTGTGCGGCTGTCGATGAACGAAGCCGTAACGCTTAATCGCTGAACACATGCTGAATCTCCAGCAGCGTCAATCACTGCAGCAGAAGCTGTCTCCGCAGCAGATCCAGTACATCAAGCTGCTGCAATTGCCTACCCTCGCGCTCGAGCAGCGCATCAAGGCAGAGCTTGAGGAGAATCCGCTCCTCGAGGAAGGGCTTGACGAGGAGGATCAACTGGAAGAAGAGCAGCCCGAGGAAGACGATCGCACAACCGAGACCGAGGCAGAAGCCGCATCAGAGGGATCCGAAGAAGAATCCGGCGAAGACGCCGAAGATGAGTACAACTGGGAAGAGTTTCTGAACAGCGAAGACGATCTGTACGGATACAAGGCACGCGTTGATAGCGAAGAAGAGGAGCAGCGTGACCTGCCGATGCCGGCACGCGAGACAATGGCTGAGCACCTCAGGCAGCAGGTGCAGTTCCTCGACCTGAACGACACCGATCAGCTCATCGCCGACCAGATCATCGGGTCGATTGACGAAGACGGTTACCTCCGGCGTCCACTCGAATCGATCATTGACGACATCGTGTTCAACTATGGCGTGATGGTCGAAGAGAGCGACGTGGAGCAGGTGCTTCACACCGTTCAGGTGCTTGACCCGGTCGGCATCGCGTGCCGCGATCTGCGCGAGTGTCTCCTTGTTCAGCTTGCCTCGATGGAGGAGTCGGTCCCGGGCAAACACAACGCCATCGCAATGCTCGAGAAAGCGTACAAGGCGTTTACGATGAAGCACTTCGAGCAGATCAAGAAGAAGCTCCACATCGAAAACGAAGAGCTGAAAGAAGCCTTTGATCTTGTACAGCGCCTGAATCCAAAACCGGGTGAAGGGGAGTTTACCGCAGCGCAGAACTACATCACGCCCGACTTCACGGTGAAATGGGTGGACGGTAGTTTTGTGATTACGCTGAACCAGGGCAACGCGCCCGAGCTGCGGATCTCGAGAAAGTATCGAGAGATGCTGCAGACCCTGTCAGACGACAAGAAGAGCGGCAAACCGCGCAGTCGCGTCGACGGGGAGACGCGGAACTTCCTGAAGAACAAGCTGGAATCGGCACGCTGGTTTATCAACTCGATCAATCAGCGGCGCAACACCATGCTCAAGGTGATGAACGCAATCGTCGAAATCCAGGAGGACTTCTTCAGGCAGGGCGAGGGCAACTTGAAGCCGATGATCCTGAAGGATATCGCCGAGATCATCAGCATGGATATTTCAACCGTCAGCCGCGTCGTGAACGGGAAGTATGTTCAAACGGAGTTCGGCGTGTACGAGTTGAAGTACTTCTTCTCGGAGGGCCTGTCGACAGACAGCGGCGAGGAAATCTCCAACAAAGAAGTCAAAGCGATCATCGAGTCGATCATAAGCGAAGAAGACAAGCAGAAGCCACTGTCTGATCAGCGCATTGCCACGATGCTCGACGAACGCGGCTTCCAGATCGCCCGGCGAACTGTCACCAAGTACCGCGAGCAACTCGGCATTCCCGTTGCACGCATGAGGAAGGAAATCGTCCTTTCCTGATCGGTTGCTGATCAGGTCGATTTACTCGATGGCTACAGACAGTACGGGTCGATCCCGGATCTCGCGATAAGCCGAGCCGTCGTAATACGAGAAGACCTGGTTGACGCGAATGCTGTCGATGGTTACCCCCCGCGGGATGTCTGCAGCGCGCGGGAACGACCATACATGTGTGGGCGCAGCGAGTAAGGTCTTCCATCGTTGACGCTCCCGGAATGTCGTACCGGCGAGGCGCCGTCTGTTCCAGGCACTGCCGTATCTGCGAAGGAACGTCTCCATCCGCGCCGCGCGGTTGGCACTGTATCGCGCCGCGCCAAATCTGCGCTCTATCGCTATCACTTCTTCGGGCGTATTGGCGATCTCCAGTGCTTCGAGCAGTTCGCGGGATTGAGCTGATCCGAACGTTACGCCCAGTAGCGTGTCGGGCACGGTTGACCCGAAGTTCGCAAGCGTAAACTGGTAGTCGTACGGTTCAAAGAATCGTGGCGGCAGGCGGTACCGCTTTCCGTCTGATGCGATTGCCGTGGCTCGGTACGCATAGTTGACGGGCGCATCCAACCACGCGAGCGTTGTTGGCCGCGCCCACAGGCCGCCAAACAGCACAAGCAGGATCGCCGTGATTCGCAGGTGCGGTTGAAACAGCTCAAACCGTGGCGCGCTCCCTCCGAAAAAAGCAAAAAGCAGGAAGGCGTCCATGATGATCCAGCGCCAGAAGAAGATACCCGAGGACAGGAAGATGCCGATGTGAAAGAAGACCCATCCGAACAGGAATCCACGGGCAACGCGTCGAGACATCAGGAAGAACACAGCGCCTGCTTCGAGGGCGATCGTCGCCAGTTTGATCGGCGTATTTATCGCCGCCATCCAGCCTGCAATTTTCGCCATACTGCCGGCATCAAGGAAGGCGAGCCAGCCCGCTGAATATGTCGCGGGAAACAGGTAGGCAACCTGGTCCAGAGCGAGCCAGTTGAGCCTGAGCTTTCCAAGTCCCGCGGCGAAATAGAACGCCGCGATCAGGCACATGATCGTGAAGACGAGGTTGTCCGAGGACAGCCTTGTTCTGCCCCATCGTGCGCCGACCGGGATGTATTCCTGGGCGGCCCGCACAGTCACAAAGGCGGCGATCAGAATCAGGATCCGTATCAGCAGCGACGGCTCGGTCCAGGCCCACTGCCCGACGGGATGGCCAAACTGGTTGACCACACCCAACACAACGAAGACGAACGGAAACAGGCCAACCGG
>JAUIJQ010000311.1 GCA_030431165.1 Rhodothermia bacterium
CGCAGGGCGGCAATGGCACGAAAAGCGATCAGTGATGCCGCCGCCGACGCAACCACGGCAGACGCCACAATAATGAGCGCGGCCGAGAATACGGCGAGCACGAGCACATCCGGTACGAGGCCGCTACGTGCAAAGTAGTCGAGCGTCGAATCGAGCACCAGACTACGCCCGCCCAACGCGAGCAAAATGATTCCGAGATAAATGGCGAGGAATCCGGCAACGGCGACAGCAACCAGCGAGCCGCGACGCCACCTATCGAGCGCCGCATCCACGTGCGGATGTCCGGCAACGAGCCGATACAACGACGCCGCCGTAATCGCAACGACAATCGCCGTCACGATCAGGTCGCCGCTCGTTCGCATCATCCCGCCAAAGAAGTCGGATGCAAAGTGTGTCGGGTCAAAGAGCGGTGCCAGCGGACTCTTCCCGCGTTGCAGTCGTTCGGGAAAGCGAAGTTGCAGCAGGACAACTCGCGCCAGCCATAATCCACCCGCGAAGAGCAGCCAGTGGCTTGCGGCCCGCCGAATTGAGTCGTGACGGACTTGCTTCAGGCGTTCGTGCAGGAGCACAAGCACAAGCACGAGCGCCAGCGCTATAACAAACACAAGCGCTGAGTCGAATCCGCTGCGTGCTGCTTCAATCAGGTCAGCATCGCTGGGGAGCACAACCCGCGCGGTGCCGACAACCGTACCGTCAATGCCGCGAAGTTCGCGCCAGGGTTCACCGTCGGTGTCGCGAGGCGTTGCACCTGGAACGAGATCAACGGGAAGGCCGGACGCCCACGACCACTGTCTTCCGATGTTGTAGTTGCTCAGGTATTCGTTCTGAACCGGCGTATTTGACTGGAGTATCCGCATCACGCGAACCACGCCGAATACGCGTGGTCCGTCACGTACCGGCCACCAGAGCACGAGCGCGGTGCGTCGACCGGCGTCAATAGCGACTCCGGTTTGAAACGTCTCGAGGAAACTGGCGGATTGGGGAGCGTCATCGAGCGGCATGGAGAAGCCGTTCCACGCAAGCAGGCGCGGGGTCGGCGTATACAACTCGACCGACTGCAGCGGCGACAATCGGAGGTCGCGAAAGGCGGCTACCAGGTCAGCGCCGGCATCGACACCGTCGACGCCATCGCCTGGCTGTACCTCGAGTGAGCGGCGCACAACAGGGTCTTCGGCGATTCGTTGCGCGAGTTGCACCATCTCGCGCTGCAGCGACTGGAACTCGTCATCAATCACACCAAAAGCCGATGAGACGCGCGCACGCCTTTCAGCGTCCGGATTCGCATCGACGCGACCAACAGAGTACACCCGGAGCGCGTAGAGGCAGACTCCAAGAAGCGCCAGCAGGCAGAAGACAGATCCGTACGCTCGCAGGCGACCCATCAGCGCGGCTCAGTTCGGATGATCACCTCGCGCAGCTCCCAGCGCCCGCCCCGTTCGCGCAGCCGCATGTACACGTCGATGTCTTTGTCGTATCGGGTCGAGGCATAGACACCGGCGAGAAACGCGCCCTGGTCAGTCTCGGATGACTGGTTCACGCGAAACGATTCAGGCGGATACTCACTGAAGAAGTCCCGGAGCACGTACTCAGCCTGCGTCTTGCTGTACTCCCGGGACGCGCCAAATACGGCGACGCCAACCCGGTCAGACATGCGCCCGATCAGTGCCTTGACGTCTGCAGACCGCATGGCCTTCTCAAGTGCCCGCGTCGTTGCTTCCCGATCCTGCGCGTCGGCACGCGAGGGTCCGACCGCACAGCAGAGGGCAATTGCCAGCAGGATGCCGGTATATCGTCGAATCGTCATCTCAGGTATTCGTTCAGATCCCGCGGAAGACTGCAAAAAGCGAACCGATACGCGCGAAATCACCGCCTGAGGCCCCTGAGGCCCTCCACGACGCTCACTGTACGAAGATGGTGCAAAGCGTCCACGATTGCGAACGTTGCGCTATTAAGAAGCCTCCGGCCCGGCACGATACATGAACCACATTAATTTCAGTTATTTAGCCCCCGATCCCGGGGGGCAGGTCAGGCGGCTCCCGCATGATAGACTTCCGTATTCGGATCCGTACGCTTGCGGCTTTTGCCGTTCTGGTCGGGTTGTCAGCATGTGACATCCCGTCGGAGGCGCCGAGCTTTTCGCTGAACCCGACGATCAAAACGCCGCTCGTCTTCAGTGACAACCTGCAGTTCCTTGGTCCCGGCGCCGCCGGTGAGCCGGCAATTATTGACACGACGTCCCCAGACTTTGATTCCCTCTTCACGGTCAACCCCGGCGATCAGTCCATTTACATCGTTCGTGAGGTTGATCGGATTGAATTGGACAACGACGTATCACTCTTCGAACCTGTCTCGGTCGGCCCGACCATCATCGAAGCATCAATCGGCTCGTTCGGATCCCAGTCATTTACGGGTTCATCGAATCGACTGATCGGGTTACAGGAAGGCGACGCCACGTCGGCGCCACCGGTGCCTCGTGCCGTCGATGGCGGCAGCGTCTACTTTCCCGGCACCATCGCCATGATCCTGACGGTACCGGCCTCCGACCTCGTGTCGTTTTCCTCGTCAGCCGCTACGGCCTTCGGCTTCTCCGCAGATACAGCGCCGACCAATGTGCTGACCGTGAACCTGACGAACCGTGCCGGCACCACACTAACCGACGGGTCTTTTGCAGCAGCAACGATACCCGTGCTTGAACTGGTCGACGATATCGATCAGGTAATTGCCTCAACGCCATTTGACCGGGCACCCGCACACAACCAGTCTGCCACAGCAAGCCTCACCCTCGCCAACCTCGTTGTACCGTCTGGCGCGCGGTTGCGACTTGATGTCGGAACGACGTCGGGCATGTCGCCCATCGTTGACGACCCTGGATCACTGGAACTTGCCGCCGCGCTGTCACCCACACGTTACAGGTCGTTTGTTTTTGATCACGTTGCGGCCCAATCAGACATCGTGATTGACGAAACGTTTGACCTTGCGGGCGACGAAGCGTTCACCGGCGTCGTTGCTTCGGGCAACATCACGCTCTCCATTACGAATACGCTGGATATTCCGTTCAGCATCGACGCGTTGCAGCTCGAAAACACAAGCGCATTCGGCTCGTACAGCGTCGGCCACGTTTTCGCCAGCACTTCGGGTGATGCAATCCCGCCGAGCGGAAGCACAACTATCGTGCTTCCGGTTCTTCAGGAGGGTCTGGCGTCAACCGCGCGCGTTACGGCAACGCTTTCTTCGCCGGGCAATCCGAACTCGACAATGGTGTCGGCCGGCGACGGGCTTCATATCGACATCGACGCCAACCTCGACGTCGATGAGGTGTACGTGACGCCGACCGGCGAATCATACGCCTATGCTGACGGCGTCGACTTCGATATTCCGGAGATAGAGCTCCGGAGCGCCAGCGACTTTGTCGAATTGGCGTCGGGGACACTCGAGTTGACTGACATTGTCAACGAGTACGGTGTTGGAATCGCGACGCTGCAGGTCGGATTTCCGGGCATTCTCTTGCCACCGTACGGCCCCGGCGATTCGCTGGTCGTCAATGTTGCGAACATCGCTCCGCAATCGGGACCACGGACAACGTCTGTTAACCTCGCGGGTGCCAGAATACACGCACCGGGAGAGGTGTTACGCTATTCAGTACGGGCCGAGGCTGAGAACTCAGCACAGGAGCGATTCCTTACGGCTGCCCAGCGAATTTCCGGATCTGTTGAGGGACGAGACCTGGTGCCCGTCGCGCTATCAGCTTCAATCGAGCCCCGATCCGTTGCTGTGACGGCTGATGCAAATGGGGACAACATGCTCGACGTACTCTCGGATGCCGAGGCCGAGGTAGTCAGCATCGACGGGCTGGACGAGTTTTACGACTTCGGGCTCGACGGACTCGAAGTTGTCGGCGCTGAACTGACACTCAACATCACGACAGACATCAGCGCTGACATAGAATTGTACGGCACGCTGGCCGGTGTTCGCAGGACGGGCGAGATCGTCTACCTGGAAGGGCTCAGCAGCAATGCGGTTTCACCTTCCGACTCGCTGACCGGACGCTTCGCAGCGGGTGGGCAGCCGGTACTCGCATCCCAAATGGTGCGAATGTCGATATCCGGAAGTACTCCGGGAAAGGTTGTACAGCGCACGATTGTCTTCGACGATACCAACTCGAACGTCGACGCATTTATCGCCAACCTCCCCGAGCAGGTCCGCATGGTGGCACAGGCTGTGATCGGGAGAACCAATGATCAGGTCATTCTGTCGGATCCGTTTGTGCTTGCCGCGGACGTATCGCTGTCGCTGCCGTTGGCGTTCCGCGGGGATTTTCACGTGGAGCACGAGGTCGCCGCTGACTTGAGCTCGTTGGAACAGCTCACCGACCCGACAACGTCTGTCGAAATCGAGGTCGCCGAGCTGGCACTGGATTACAGCAATGCGATTCCGATTGGCGTTGATGTCACGCTCCGGTTCCTCGACGCATCCGGCGTCGAGACAATTGTACTCCCAGCAGTCGATGACCCTGCGGTTCGGTTTGCGCCGTCCCCCTCTGATGCGCTCGGCTTTGCCACCGGTGCAACCGACGGCCGCGTTGCGTTTCCGCTTGACGAGGAGCGACTTCGCGCACTGTCGAACGCACGCATTGTTGTGATGGATCTGTCCGTTGATACGGGCTCCGACCAAATTGGCAGGGTGCGCGCCACCGACCGCGTGTCGTTCGCAATGAGCGGCAACTTCGACATCCTCCTTCATGTGGGGCGCTGATATGACCAATACCAGGGTACACATGTCGTGGGTTGTGAGGTTGCGCGCGTTGTCGAGCATGTCACTGTGCGCGTCGCTACTGTTCGCGCTTGGGTGGTCGCTCCCTGTGAGCGCACAGTCGCACATCCCGGCCGCGCGCACGATTGGTCTCGCC
>JAUIJQ010000312.1 GCA_030431165.1 Rhodothermia bacterium
AAGACCGTTGACACCGAAAAGATCGACGCCCGCTACGAAGACGGCGTCCTGGTGATTACGGTACCAAAAGCGGAGGAGAGCAAGCCGCGCAAGATCGACGTGCGCTAGACGCTTCCCACTCGGGAACGAGCAAACGAAGGCCCTCGCATACTGCGGGGGCCTTTTTTGTTGGCCACCCCGTCGCTCGATGCTGCCGGCGCCGTGGATCGCCCGTGACCGATGAGCGTACATGGCTGGCGCTCGGGCTCGTTAACGACGGGTGTACCGGGAGACGCGACTCTAGACAGGGACTCCAGACACGACTCCAGACACGACGCCAGCTATCGATCAATTCACCCCATATCTAGAAGCCCTTCGCCAGCGACTGGCGTTGCCCGACCTGCCCGGCCCCGAAGCTCAGCTCTCGATGGCACCCGCCTACCGGTCGCGCATCACTCGCACGCGCCTGCACGACCGCAAGTGCACCGATGCCGCCGTCGTGGTGCTGCTGATTCCGGACGGTGACTCCCTATCGGTTGTCCTCACCGCCCGCCGCCCCGACCTGAAACACCACGGCGGGCAGATTTCGTTTCCCGGCGGCCGCCGCGAGGCGGGCGAATCCCTTCAGGAAACGGCGTTGAGGGAGTGCAACGAAGAAATTGGAATTGCTCCCTGCGACGTCGAGGTACTTGGGGCGCTGACGCCACTCTACATCCCGCCGACGCATTTTTGCATGCACCCTTTTGTGGGCACGTGTTCAACGCCGACGTTTCGTCCGGACGACCGTGAAGTCGATCGCGTGCTTACCGTATCCCTGCCCACGCTGGTTGACCCCACTCTGCGCTCCACGCGCAAACGCACGTTCGGCGGCAAAGAGTACGACGTACCTTACTTCGCCATCGATGGTGAGGTGGTCTGGGGGGCGACAGCGATGGTGCTCGCAGAGTTTGTGGCGATCGCTGACAGCGCCTCGCTTCCGGGACGCTAGCTCGGTCCGGCTTCCCGACTTAAGCTAGTCGCGCGCCAGGAAGATGCGCAGGATGTACCAGAACATCAGCGCAACCGATCCGAACAATTCAAGTGCGGCTCCAACGTGCCGGTCTTCGGGATAATGGTATAGGATGTTCGACGTGTCGTAGAGGATCGCGCCACCGGCGAGCACAACCATGAACACGGAGAACAGTGTCCCGAGATTGAAGCCAAACAGGACCCCTGCCACGATGAGCCCGAGGGCTGCGACGCCACCAAACATCAACGCGGTGCGCAAAAACGCGAAGTCTTTCCGCGTGTGGAATACGACCCCAGTCAATCCGCCAAAGAGAAGCAGCGTAACGACGGCTGCACTCCTGATCACGCCCGGTGCTGTTGCGTCGGCAACATACAGGAGCGGCACAAAAATGATCGCGTACGCAAGTACAAACGCACCAAGCGCCGCATACTGCGCGAACGGACTCACAACGGTGTGCGCAACGCGACTCGCCAGCCATCCGACGAGGATGAAGCCGCCGAGGACAAACAGCCAGTTTGTGCCCAGCAACGTCGTAGCAATACCGACCGCAGCGCCCGACTTGAACAGCGCAAGCTCAACCAACACAAACATGACGATTGCGCCCATTACATGCGCATACGTCCGCGAAATAAAGCCTGCTCGGGCGTCGACGTCGAGGTCGGCGACCGGCACAAAAATGTCGTTTACGGTACGGGTTTCCATCGCTAGGAGGTGATCGCTTGAGGGTATACACGGGGCAGCCCCGCTGGTGGCTATGATACGACGAGCGACCAGCGCGGTTCTCTCCGTCTCGGCCCGTCGGTCGCGACACGGCTCCGGCGCTGCCTTCGGATGACTGCTACCGCAACACCTCTATCGTCGTCGAAACCCGCGACAGACTCCCAAAAACGCCGGTGCCACCCGATATGTGGTCGATGATGTTCGGGATTTCGCCGGGAGAGAACGTTGACCCGCCCTGCTGGACCTGCTGTGATCTAACAAAGTCATACAGGTTGTCATCGATCGAGTTGGCAATGACAGCGTTCTCGCCGTAAAACGCAACCGCAAGCCACGGCAACTTTATGGACAACGTCCCGGCTTCGGTGAGTTCGTAGTTGAGCTCGTTGATTGGCGGCGACTCGGTTACCGCAACCTCACTGAGATCATCGTCGTCATCCAGGAACTCTGCGTAGAGTGGCGTGAGGTTGTCGCGATTGGGTGCCAACGACGCGACCGAAAACACAAAGTACGCTTGCCGGTCGCCAACGTCTGATCGCGTAACCTCAACCTCGAACTGATCGGGCGACTGGTACTGCACAACTGTATTGGTTGTGTTTCGAATCTCGAATTCGCCCGGAACCGTGGTCTCGGCCGTCACCGTCTCGCCGTTCGAGAGTTCAGCAACGAGACGATACGTAACGCCACCAGCGACGGTCGGCGCCGCGAGCATCGAATATGCGCCCCTGGTAGCACGCCAGGCGTACGGGTAGCTCTCAGCAACCGAGCCATCTGATGCAAGTCGTTCAACCCGGACCTGCGCGTCGCTGATTGCCAGATCAGTCACGTCGTACACCGTGTTGACGGATGCCGTCTCGCTGAGTCGGATTTCACCAAGCGGCGTACCTGCAATGAGATAAGCCTCAACGACAGTTACGGGCGCATCCGGGCTCGACCCGAGTCCGTCACAACCGGCGAGCAGCGCCATCACGAACACGAGCACGGGCACGAGCACAAACACGCCAGCCTGCCCGCCAGGCTTTGCTGCGGGAATCGTGAAAGTTCGCATGATCAAAATCGCAAGGTGAATGAAATATTGGGTAGCGGAATCGGGATCTGCGGCACCTCGGCCCGATCCACGGAGTTGTCCGATTCAAACTCGTAGAAGTAGAACCACACGTTGCGGCGCGCATACGCATTCAGCACCTGCATCTGCAGCTCGTAGTCCGCAAATCCGAAGAACCGCCCAACGCGACTGACACCGACATCGAGCCTGTGATACGACGGCATCCGGGCCTCGTTGAACGGACTCCAGATCGCATCTTTTACAGTCGACCCCAGTGGGTTGTCGATCAGTCTGAACTGACGTGACGGCTCCGTGTAGGCCTGGCCGCTCCCAAAGTTGAACACCGCCGTAAATCGCCAGTGGCGGAACGCATCGTAGTTGGCGACAAGTTTGAAGTCGTGTCGGCGGTCGTACTTCGGCGCGTACAACTTGCCACCTTCGAACCCGGGGAACCGTCGCCTCGTGACACCGAATGTGTAGCCGACAAAGCCGTTCAGCTTGCCTTCCTGCCGTTCGACAAAGATCTCAGTCCCGTACGCAAAACCGCGACCAAACCGGAAAAGGTCGGCGTAGTCAAGGCCGGCGGCGTCAGGGAGGAACGGGTCAATTTCAAACAGGTCTTCCATCGAACGATAGTAGACCTCAAAATCGACGTTCAGATTCTGGACCGGCTGCGTCTTGACACCGGCAACGAACTGGTCGCCGTAGGCCGGCGGCACCCCTTCATCGACGGTGAGCCAGATATCCGACCCAGAGAAGAGTTCACTCGTAATGAGTGTGACAAACTGGTAGTAGCGACCGTAGCCAAGTTGGAAACGCAGCGACGGATTCGGCTGGTGCTCAACAGACAACCGCGGCTCGACGCGAACGTAGTCCCCGTCGCCAAAATAGTTCGTTCGAACTCCCGCCCGTATGGTCCACTCGGGACGAGGTCGATAAGCATCTTCGAGGTACAGCGCTGAATAGATCGACTGCGTTCGCTGTCCCAGCGTGGCAATGCCGTCGAACATGTCCTGCAGCCGGAACGTGAAGTTGCCCGACCAGAATCCAAGGCGAAGGGCGTGTCGCTCGTTGGGGAGATACTCGAAGTCACCCTTCACCGAGACGTCGTAGACCTTGTTGTCCCGTTCGAACTCCGTTTCAGCAATCTTGAAGACCGGCTTGCTGAAGTACCGGGACGACGTCACGGTGAAGTTCGAGAACAGCTTGTCCGAAAACAGATGCGTCCAGTTCGCAGAAGCTGTAAAGTTGCCATAGCTCAAATCAACGTTCGAGTCGTCGATAATCGGCAGCAGCAACTTGTCCTTGCCCGTGTAGAACGATACCGACAACCGATCGTTTTGCCCCGCATCGAGGTTGACCTTTCCGTTCAGGTCGTAGAAGTAGAAGCGCTCCGGAATGCCGTCGATGTCCTGCCCCTGCAGCGCGGCAAGCAACGGCTCCAGGGTGGACCTGCGTGCAGCAAGCATAAAAGAGCCCCTCGAGTACGGCCCTTCGATGATGGCGCGCGAAGCGAGCAACCCGAGGCTGAGTGACCCGTCACGCTCAACCCGATTGCCATCCTTGTTGTAGATGTCCACAACCGCACCAAGGCGGCCGCCGTATTCAGCCGGGTAGCCGCCCTTGTACAGGCGCACGTCTTTTACGGCGTCAGGGTTAAACGTGGAGAAGAATCCGAAGAAGTGGGACGGATTGTAGACCGTCGTGCGATCGAGCAGGATCAGCGTTTGATCGGGGCTTCCTCCACGGATGTACAAACCACTTGAATAATCGGATGCCGCCTTTACACCCGGCAGGAGCTGCAGCGAGCGAAAGACATCAGGCTCCAGCAGAGCCGGCACTCGCTTCACCTGGTTCGTGCTAAGCTGCGCGACGCCGATGCGACGGACTTCCTCTTCCTCCGCCTTCTCTCCCGTTACCGTGACCTCTCCTATTTCGGCAACGTCGGGCGACAGTTCGATGTCCAGCCGACGCGTTTCTCCCGAACCAAGCGTGACCGTCTGACGGAAACTGACAAAACCGATGTACGTGACGGTCACGTCGTACGTGCCCGGCGGAATGCCAGCGATCGAGTAATACCCTGAAGTATTGGTGGCCGCGCCGATCTGTCCAGCCACGAGGACGACGTTGGCCAAAATCAGGGTCTCCCCCGTT
>JAUIJQ010000313.1 GCA_030431165.1 Rhodothermia bacterium
GCTGGATGGTCGTTTCCCCAGAAACGCCGAATACTTGCAGCGCCAGAGACGCTTCGCCTATTGTCACGAAATCACCGGCGCCATCGGGATCGACGACGTATGTCCCCGCCAAGGGGGCGCCAAACGACCCACCGATCACGTAGGCGCCAATGTCGACGGGTGAGTGCTGCGACCGTTCGCGCCCGTTGGCATCCACGCCTATGCCAGAGTTCGATACGCCCGCCCCATCCAACGCACTCGAAATCGTCGTTAGGTCGCCCAACGTAGAGCGTCGAAACTCCGGGTCTGACGATATCGAATTCGAGTTAGTACCAGTCGCTGCGGCCAGCGACGCGATGTCGCCATATCGAACGCCAGACCATTCTGCCACATCGAAACGCCCATAGAGGTTGTTGCCGTCCGACCAGATCACAGTAGTCGTCGCGTCTATCTCGATCGGCAAACCCGAGTGCGGTGTGGCAAAAACGTTGTTCACGAATGTAAGACCAAGGACTTCGTCCGTGCGCAGCCCGGTCGATCCGCTGAACGATTCGAACAACACACTGTTGTGCAAGACGGCGATATTCTCGCTGTGCGTGATCTCAATTCCTTCACCGTCGACACTGGCTCCGCAACGTATTGCATTGTTGGACAATACCGAAGGTGAAGATGCCGGACTGTCGAGCCGGTTAACATAGATGCCGGTCCAACCCTGAGACAAAGAAACGTGGTTGCCATCGACAATTGTGATACCTGAGACCTGGTCGATCTCGATGCCGACGCGGGGCAGATCAGTGCCGAACACGGAATTGTTTCGTATCGCGGCATCGTCCTGGTACATCAACAGGATCGACCTGCGATATGCACCGTGGGAGACATTACCCTCGATGATCGTACGGCTAGCGTACTGCGACGATAGACCGCGCGCCCAGACGTGATAGCCGTTGCCCGCGAAGGTGTTGTTGCGCACTACAAAGTCTTCCGAAACACCGTGAACGAAAACACCCGTATCGAAATTGGTCGAATGAACCAGGTTTCCAACGATGTGGTTGTCCTCGATTACGATGTCGGTGAGCGCGCTTACGGCGGTGATTACCTGCGAACTTGATCCATCATCCTGGTAGTCGGCGTCAAGAGTAAACCCGCGAATCGTAACGTGGTCGGCGCCGTTAAGCTTTATTACCCACGCCGATGCCGGTATAGGATCAAAGACGATTGATGGCGTCGCGCCCGGAGCCGGTTCAAACGTGACTCGATTGACGGCGGACGTGGGATTGGCGTGGTTGGTCGAGATCGTCAACTCGAACTGCTCAACGTACGTCCCATCCGCCACTCGGAACGTAACCGGGCCGGCTACTCCCTGCGTGTTGACGTCTGCGGCAGCTGACGCGACCGTGGTGTAGTTCCTCCCTCCGGCTGGTAGCCCCGGATCGACTGTGTATACCCCGTTCAACTGTCCAAAGGCAGGATTCGTTGAGAGACCAAGGCACACCAACGTAATCAGTGGCCAAATCCAGCGGAGAAGCATGAACTGGGCTGAGTGAATGTCAGACGGCGAACACATACATATTGTTAGTACGGATCAAAGTGTGAGTCTTGGGCCACTGCATCTTGCCACATCCGCCAGATTGCGCGGGTTCGCCAATCCGTCCACGGGCGACGTCAGCCCGTGGAACGCGCACCTGAGCGTCATCCGCGAACAGCGCCCTAGCTACATCGGTGCGAACGTAACGGCAGCCCTAGTTACCCATGTCTACAACGGGTGCACCTGTCGCCGGCAGTCCGTCGGCAATCTGCGCAATCTCCGCCGTGATGGCGTCCAACTGCGTACGGGCCTGCTGCAATTCACTTTCTGCGATGTCAACCGACTCGCGGTGCATCGGCGTCGGACCGTACTGCGTACTCAGTCCGCGATTTCCGACAAACATGCGCGACTGCATCGACGGCGGCGTGCGCTCGCGCACTGCGCGCTTTGAGGGTGAGCCGTTGAGCGCCACGTTAAGGGCGTAGAGCTGTGCCTGTACGGCGTCGATGCGCGCTGCGAGACCAGCGTCCGGCCGGCGCGCTCGGTTGTGTGCGGCTTCGAGCGCCTCGATTCTGGCCTCAGCGCGCCCCAACGCATTTGAGAACAGCGTCATGTCAGCCATGAGACCCTCCATGCGCTCGCGGAAGGTCGCAAGATCAGCAGGCGTTGCTGAACGCAACGCGCCGTCGCGCAGTGGAACCACGTTGAACGAGACCGGACCCGAAAGCGTCTGCGCCTCTCCATCGGCAACACGCACCAGCGTGGCTGAGTAGGTACCCGGCTCAACCTCGAAGCCACCGGCACGGCTGTTTCCACCGGGCGTGACCGGCCCAAGCGCATCGCGCTCAAGATCCCACGCGAGCCGGTGCAGACCCTTGGCGTTGCGACCCGCAACACGCGCAACCACATCACCCCGCGCATCGCGGATATGCAGTTCAACGCGATCAGCTTCTTCGTTGCGCTCAGCATCCAGCGCGTCCCACCCCGGGAAGGGTACGTCTTCACCGTCCTCAATCTCACCCTCGGCCTTCTTGCGCTGCGCCTCCAGGCTCTGGTATCCGTCGCGAAGGTAGTACGTAAATACCGCACCGTACTCGGGGTTCGGCGCGCGGTACTCGTCGTCGCCAACCGAACCGTTGGTGGCGGTGCGGAAGCGGAAACGCTTGGCATCGCGTAGCTCAAACAGGTGCCCCTCACTTGCCAGCACTTCGTCGGATACCTCGCGCAACGGACTGTAGTCGTCGAGCACAAGAATGCCGCGTCCAAACGTGCCCACAACCAGGTCGCTCTCGCGGGGCTGGATCTTGATATCGCGCACGCCGATTGTCGGCATGTCACCGCCGAGCTCGATCCACTGGCCGCCACGATCGGGCGAGAAGTAGACGCCGAACTCCGTTGCCGCAAATAGCAGGTTAGGCTGCACGTGGTCCTGCACGAGACGCCATACCAGCGTGCGCTCGGGGATGCCCTCGGTCGCCATCGTCCACGAGCGACCGCGGTCGGTGCTCTTCACGAGATAGGGCTCGAAGTCACCATATTTGTGATTGTCGAGCGCCGCGTAAACGGTATTCGCGTCGTGCAAGTCAGCGTAAACGTGATTGACAAACGCCGTCGCAGGCACGCCCCGAATGGAGCCAACCTCTATCGCACGCCATGAGTCGCCGCCGTCTTCGGTTACCTGCAACAATCCGTCATCAGTGCCGGCGTAGACCAGGTTTGCGTCCTGCGCTGAGACGTCAACCGACGTGATTGTATTGTAGACCGACATTGCAGAGATGTCCCATGCGTTGTCAATTGACTGGACGCGACCCATGATCGGCAACTCGAAGCGCTCCTGGTTGCGCGTCAGGTCGCCCGAAATGGCCGTCCAACTATCGCCGCGGTTGGTGGACATCCAGACGCGCTGCGACGCAAAGTAGATCGTCGCGGGATCATGCGGACTCACAATGATCGGCGCGTCCCAGTTGTATCGCTCCGGCCCTTCGCCCGGACCCGGCTGCGGAACGATGTATGTCTGCTCGCCGGTCAACTGGTCGATGCGGTGCAGGTTACCCTGCTGCGACTGCGCGTACGTGATGTTCGGGTTGCCCGGCTCTGTGGCGGATTGGTGACCGTCGCCACCGAGCGTGACATACCAATCGCCGTTACCGGCACCTTCGCGCACATCGGTTGCTGACGGGCCACCGTGCGAGCTGTTATCCTGCGTGCCACCGTAGATATTGTAGAACGGCGCCGCATCGTCAACTGCAACTTTGTAGTACTGTGTGACGGGCAGGTTGTCGATGTAGCGCCAGCTCTCGCCGCCGTCAACCGACTCGTACAATCCGCCGTCATTGCCCGAAAGCAGGTAGTCAGGATCGGTCGGATGAAATGCAAGCGCGTGGTTGTCAACGTGCTTGTTCGTTGTGTTCTGGTAAAAGAACGTCGCACCGTGGTCATTCGACTGCTGCACGCGCACGTCCATCAGATAGATGCGGCCTTCGTGGTGCGGCGACGCGTAGAGTTCCTGGTAGTAATGAGGTCCCGTGCCGCCGGCGACGGCATCCGACATCTTGCGCCAGCTTGCACCGCGGTCGGCGCTCATCCAAAGTCCGCCGGTACGCTGATCAGTTTCGATTGCTGCGTAGACGATATCCGGGTTCTGGTGCGAAATCGCGAGCCCGATTTTGCCCATGTTGCTTGAGGGCAATCCGCGGGTGAGCTCGGTCCACGTCCGGCCGCCGTCGGTGCTTTTGTGGATGCCGGTTCCCGGGCCGCCGCCCATGTATGCCGCGACCGTGCGGTGGCGATCCCACGTTGCGGCGTACATGACATCCGGATCACGCCCGTCAACCACGATGTCGGTTGCCCCGGTCCAGTCCCCGCCGCCAAGAACAGGCGTCCACGTCTCACCGCCGTCTTCGGTACGGTAGAGACCGCGCTCGCCGCCGCTACTCCAGAGCGGACCCTGCGCCGCAACGATCACCACGTCAGAGTTTTCGGGATGGATCCAAATTGTCGAGAGACGCTCACTTTCTTTGAGGCCGCGGTTCTCCCACGTTTTTCCGCCGTCAGTTGAACGGTAGATGCCGTCACCGTACGCCGTATGGCGCCCGCCTGTGTCCTCGCCCGATCCGACCCAGACAATGTTCGGGTTCTGGGGGTCGAGCATCACTGAGCCTACTGAGTAGGATCCCTGTCCGTCGAAGATAGACTTCCACGTGGTGCCACTGTTGGAAGTCATCCAGACGCCGCCGCTTCCAACCGCCACGTACCACGTGTTGGGGTCATCCGGATGGATCGCAATGTCGGCGATTCGACCCGACGTAAAGGCCGGACCGATGGCGCGCCACGCCAGGGCGCTGTAGCCAAGGTCGGCGACGGTGGTAGGCTCGTCCTGTGCGTT